>CAZBDF010000317.1:0-6116 GCA_964490385.1 uncultured Lentimicrobiaceae bacterium
AACGAAGAGATCAGCAGTTTTCTGAGTGGGGAAGATAGCCATATCAAGCCCGAAGAAGCAAAAGCTATTGTTTTTGCCCAACATTTCGCCGATTCAAGGGGATATCCCAAGAAATATGCCTATAATGCCATTGTAAAAGAATATGGTGAAAAGGAAGCCAAAATTATTCTTTCAGCATGTCAAATGATGATTGCGGGCAATATGATTGGAATCCCACTAAGCGCATTTCAATCCAGACTCAAGGGGAAACCATATAAAGACAGTACCATATTTTACGAACTCGGAATGGAAATAGCAGGGTTTCTTTGTTTGCCATTTGCAATTGTTCATGGATCCCTAAGAGCTTTGATTGGTTTACCGAACGAAAGATTTGACAAAAACATGACTGAAGAGTAGGTTGGGATTTTGATGATTTTCAAACTTAATATTTCAAACCTAATGTTAAGAAAAGATTATTGAATTAAGATTTCCCAAAAATGCGCTTATCTCCATCATCAAACGTAACGAAAACTATATTACCCCCAACGGCTCTACCATAATCGAAGCCAACGATAATTTGGTGATTCTCTCCGAAAACCAGGAAGGACTTGACAAAGTGGATGAATGTTTAAACAATCAAATAGCACCCGAAATAACCTGATGAAACCAGCGTGAATAAAACAATCATTAGCAGAAATGACTTTATTTTTTGAACCGGGGATTTGAATTAACCCGGGTTAAAAAGTTATTTGTAAAAACCACACGGGAATTCTTATTTCCTGGAAATGGATTTACGATGGCTATGGAGTTATGAATTTATCCGGATCACGATTCAGTTCCTCGTCCACCAAATCGTTAAGCGATACCTGCCGGCTGATTTTACCGATCATCTGATCAATTTCTTCATGGCGTAAAATATCACGAACACCTGCACGGGCATTAGCAATACGCAACAAAATACCCATTGCTTTTAAATCAAGATACAGTTGGCCAATCAATTTAGCACCTGCCCGGTCAACTTGTGGGGACGTATTTAAATCCCAAATAACTGTTTTCGGTGAAGTGCTGGCTTCATTGATTTTTGCCAGGATATGACTTTCGATATAATCCGTATTAAAGTAATAAACCGAAGATTCGACCCTAAACAACAAAAGCTGTGGGAATAATTCGTTGTCAGGGTTTCGCACCACATCCGAATAGCGCTTGGTGCCCGGAATCCTGCCCAGGATAGCAACGTGGGGCATCGAAACGGCCTTTATCACCAATATTAAAGTGACTATAGCGGCAACTAAAACTCCTTCGAGAATGCCAAAAACAAGCACGCCAATAAATGCGATCATGGCAAGAACGAGTTCTGTTTTATTGGTTTTCCATAAATGGACAAACTCCTTTACATCAATCAGGCCTTTTACCGCCACAATTACAATACAGGCCAACACCACGTTGGGTAGGTTTTTCAGTAGTCCGGTTAGCAGGATCAGGCACAAGCCAATCGCAATGGAGGCAAATATTAGCGAGATGGGGGTTTTTGCGCCGGCCTTGTCGTTCACGGCGGTTTGCGACAGACCCCCACTCACCGGATAACTTTGACCGAATGCCGTGGCCAGGTTAACAAGTCCCAATGCAAGCAATTCCTGCCGGGGATTAATTTTATATCCATTCTTTTGGGCCATTGTTTTTGCCGCTGAAACGCTTTCGATATAGGCCAGTAAAAAACAGGCAAAGGCCAGGGTAAATATTTCATCCAAATCACCCGCGTGTAAATTGGGCAAATGAAACCGGGGCAAACCTTCCGGAATCAAACCAACCGTGTTAAAACCCATTTTGCCCAGGGGCGAAAACGAAATAACGAGGATAGAAGCAACAACCAACAGTATGGCTATGGGCCTTCCGGGTAATAACTTCTCGCCAATAAAAAGCAAAATAAGGACGGCCAATCCAAAACCAAGAACGTAGTAATTGTATTGTGGCCATTGTTGAGACAGTACTACCAGGCGGTCGAAAAAGTTTTCACCGCCACCCGGAACGCCAAACAATTTTGGCAGTTGGGTTGCTGCAATGGCGAGTGCCGCCCCGGCCTTGAAGCCCAGCATCACAGTGTCGCTAATAAAATTGATAACGCCACTCAAGCGCAGGACATAAGCCGCGATACTCATCCCGGCAAACACGAGTGCTGTTAGCGAGGCAATATCGGCCCAGCGCTGGGGGTCGCCATTGGCCATTCCTGCAATGGTAACACCGATAAGCAGTGATATTGCCGAGGTTGGGCCTATGGCCAATTGGCGGCTACTCCCGATAAGGGCATAAAAAATACCACCCAAAAGGTAGCCGTAAATTCCGTATTGAGGAGGCAAGCCGGCAAGTGAGGCATAGGCCAGTGAAACCGGGATTGCATAAGCCGCAAGGGTGATACCTGCAAAAGCATCACTTCCCAAAAATTTAAAATTATAGTTCCGTAGCCAGGTTACAGCCGGAATGTGAGTCTTCCAAAACATAGTCAGGTTAATTAAGGTTATAAAAGTACTAAACTTTTAGATGATGCCAATCATAGAACCCGACAATATAAAGCGTGTGCTAATAGTTTAAGATCGTCTGGATTAAATCAAGCCAAAAATCATTCGGACAAAACTATTTGTGCTTAGTTTTTAATTAGCTTAAAGCTTCCTATTTCGCCATTCATTTCTACTTTCATGAAAGGACGACAACAAAACTACAACAATATTTTTAGAACCGTGAATATCTGATGATTAAGATTATTGTATAAGTATCATAAATGAAAAATTCAGGTTCAGATTTTTTTCAATACTTTTGGGCAAACGATTGATAAAACAATTAATGAAATATACAAAATACACAACTTTAGCCCTTGGCTTGCTCGTCCTTTTCTTTGTAACCTGCAAGCAAGAAGATAAGCAACTTGCAAAAGAAGAGCAGCAACAGCATTTTCTGGTTGATTATGTAAATCCTTTAATGGGAACCGATTCAAAATATAGCCTATCAAATGGAAATACTTATCCGGCCATTGCCCTGCCCTGGGGTATGAATTTTTGGACACCTATGACATCGAAAATGGGCGATGGCTGGACCTATAAATACAACGAAAACAAAATCAGGGGCATTAAGCAAACACACCAGCCAAGTCCCTGGATTAACGATTATGCCGCATTTTCGCTTATGGCCATTACCGGAAAGTTGAAGTTTGAGGAAGAGGAACGGCAATCCTGGTTTTCGCACAAAGCAGAAACAGTAAAGCCTTATCACTATAAAGTTTACTTAGCCGATTATGATGTAATTGCCGAAGTAACTCCCACAGAAAGAGCAGCTCATTTCAAATTCACATTTCCGGAATCTGATTCTTCCTATATTTTACTGGATGCCTTTTTTAAAGGCTCAATGGTTAAAATAATTCCAGAAGAACGAAAAATTATTGGCTATTGCAGGAATAATCGCGGCGGTGTTCCCGATAATTTTCATAATTATTTTGTCGCTGAATTTGATAAGGATTTTGAAGTGCAACACACCTGGACAAACAATTGGAAACTTCAAGCAAACACGCTAACAAGCGAGGGTGAGCACGTAGGAGCAATTATTGGATTTAAAACGAAAAAAGGCGAAGTGGTGCATCTTAAAGTGGCATCGTCTTTTATAAGCCCGGAACAGGCACAGCTAAATTTAGACCGGGAAATTGGCAATGATTCTTTTGAAACTACCAAAGAAAAAGCCAAAAATACCTGGGAAAAGGAGTTGAATAAAATTCAGATTGAGGATGATAACATCGATAACATCCGAACATTTTACTCCTGCTTATACCGTGTTTTATTGTTCCCAAGAAGTTTTTATGAAGTTGATAAAAACAACAAAGTGGTTCATTACAGCCCATACAATGGAAAAGTTTTACCGGGTTATATGTTTACCGACAATGGCTTCTGGGACACATTCAGAGCTGTTTATCCGTTTTTTAATATGATGTATCCGGAGTTGAACAGCCATATTATGGAAGGCCTGGCAAATACCTATAAAGAATCGGGCTGGCTGCCCGAATGGGCAAGCCCGGGACACAGGAATTGCATGATTGGCTCTAATTCTGCTCCTATTATTGTGGATGCATTTTTAAAAGGAAACGTGAACGACAACAACGAAAATACTTTGTTTGAAGCCATTATTAAAAATGCTGAAACAGAAGAAGGAAGACCCATGCAATCTGTGGGTAGGGAAGGTTTGGCGTATTATAACAAATTGGGTTATGTGCCTTATGATGTAGGCATTAACGAAAATGTTGCCCGAACTTTGGAATATGCCTACGCAGATTTTACCATTGCACAAATGGCGATAAAATTAGGGAAAAACGATCTTGCCAAAAAGTACTATTCTCAATCTTTAAACTATAAAAATGTTTTCGATGCAAGCACAAATTTAATGCGGGGCAAAAATGAAGACGGAACATTTCAATCGCCGTTTAACCCTTTAAAATGGGGCGATGCCTTTACCGAAGGCAATAGTTTGCATTATACCTGGTCGGTTTTTCACGATGTGCAGGGCTTGATTGATTTGATGGGAGGAAAAGAAAATTTTGTAAAACAACTGGATACGGTTTTCACCATGCCTCCGGACTTTGATGATTCTTATTACGGTGGAACGATTCATGAAATCAGGGAAATGCAAATTGTAAATATGGGGAATTATGCCCATGGAAACCAACCCATCCAGCACATGATTTATTTGTATAATTATGCCGGTGTTCCATACAAAACCCAGGAAAAAATCAGGGATGTTTTAACAAAATTATATAGCGCAACGCCCGATGGTTATTGTGGCGACGAGGACAACGGCCAAACTTCGGCCTGGTACGTGTTCAGTGCTTTAGGTTTTTATCCGGTTACACCCGCAGTTGATCAGTATGTAATTGGAAGCCCATTATTTAAAAAAGCAACTTTGCATCTGGAAAACGGAAATTCATTTACAATTCAGGCGCTGAATAATTCTGATAAAAATTACTTTATTCAATCCGCAACACTAAATGATAAAGATTACACTCGAAATTATTTGGGCTATGAGGCCATCCAAAAAGGAGGTGAATTTATTTTTAAGATGGCCGATACACCAAACAAAAATTGGGGCAGTCAACCGGAAGATGCTCCGTATTCATTATCAAATAATAATCAATGAAAACACAATCGCTAAGTATTTTACTTTTACTAATTATCGTTTTCTCTTGTCAGTCCAATAAGAAGCAATCCGAAAATGAGACCTATTCGGGGAATCCCATTTTTCCGGGATGGTATGCCGATCCCGAAGGAATTATATTCGATAATGAATATTGGATTTATCCCACCTATTCTGACCATTTTGAGTTTCCCGACACAACTATTGGAAGGTCGTTAGAGCAATTGGCGATGCAGAAAAATGCCATCAACAAGCAATACCTCATTCAAACTTTTATTAATGCCTTTTCTTCCAACGACCTCATCGAATGGAAAAAACATTCCCATGTTTTAGATATTAAAGACATTGAATGGGCATCCTATTCTATTTGGGCGCCTTCCATCGTCAGGGCTAATAATAAATATTATTTATTTTTTTCGGCAAACGATATTCAGAGTGATACCGAAATTGGAGGCATTGGGGTGGCAGTTTCAGATCAACCGGCCGGCCCATTTACTGATGCTATTGGCAAGCCGCTTATTAACGAATTTCACAATGAAGCACAACCAATTGATCAGTTTGTATTTAAAGATGATGATGGATTTATCAATCCGGTAAAAATGACATTTGAGGGAGTGAAAAAACGTACAATAAAAATCTTTTGAATCTATAATTCGTAAAATCTAAGATGAGAGTAACAATACTTTTATTATTAATCCTCGGATATTCCGGCCTCTATTCGCAGGAAGAATACACGAGTCCTGCCTCGGATTCGCTTCAGTTTTTGAACTTGTTCAGCAAAAGCAGCACAGCTGATGTTGCATGTTACCGGATACCCGCGATAATTACCGCAGCCAATGGCGACTTGATTGCCGCCATCGACGAGCGCGTTCCCTCGTGTGGTGATTTAAAATGGAACAAGAATATAAATATTGTAATCCGCCGGAGCCAGGATAATGGAAATACCTGGTCGGAAATTGAAACCGTGGTGGATT
>CAZBDF010000318.1:0-6112 GCA_964490385.1 uncultured Lentimicrobiaceae bacterium
CAAATTTGCACATCAGAAAATTATCAAATTAATGTTGGGCCTTATCCTTTTTCCTGCCCAAAAAGATGTACATCTCTTTGTGGGAAAGGAATCGTGATCCCCGCTTTATCTAATTCCATTTTTCCATTTTCAAGGGTGTCAAAATTGACATCCCAATAATATTTTGGATCACACCAGGGGCGAACTGCCAGGTTAATACTGCTATCAGCAAGTTCCGAAACCGCAACCATTGGAGCAGGGTCGGCAAGCACCCTATCATCCTTTTCCATCAATGCTACTAAAACTTCTTTTGCTTTCCTGATATCCGAATCATAAGCAATACCAATCGTCATATCAACCCTGATTATTCCTTCACGGGTGTAATTTACAACATCACCATTCGACATGGCGCCATTGGGAATAATGATGGTTTTGCTTTGTGGTGAAAGCAGAATGGTAACAAAAATTTGGATTTCCTTTACAACGCCCAGGTGGCCTTGTGCTTCAATTAATTCACCAACCTTGTAAGGTTTAAAGATCAGGATCATAGCACCGCCGGCAAAATTTGCCAGAGTCCCTTGCAGTGCAAAACCAATGGCCAGGCCAGCTGCACCAACTACCGCAATAAACGATGTTGTGGCTATCCCAACCATCGAAGCAATACTGATAAACAAGAGGAGTTTTAGTGTCCATCCCAGCAATGAAGAAATGAATGGCCTTAAAGATTCATCCATTTCGCTTTTTTGGAAGCCTTTGTTTACAGCCTTCAAAATCATTTTAATGATCCACAAACCCACAATCAGGGTTATTATGGCAAGAAGAACTTTTGGTCCGTATTCGATGGCCATGTCATAAATTTTGTCGATGTAGTACTGTGCATTTTCCATAATTAAATAGCTTAGTTAAACATTATAATTGATCAAAATTGTTGCATCGTTTAAAGGTGGGTACTATTGAAGCGTATTTAAATGATTGATCATTTTAACAAAAATACATAAAAGGTTTTACTTTAATTTGATCCCGCAAGTGCGGGATGATGATTAGTAAATTTGTGCATTGTACCACTATTTGGAAAAATAAAGCCCTGATTCGGGACTTTAAAATTGAAAGTAATGAAGATGTTTCTTTATTAAAGTACAACAACCATAATCCTTCAATCCTTCAATCATTCAGTCATTCAGTCATTCTCACATTCGATCATTCTCGCATTCTCTCCACTACTCCATTTTTCCTCTTTTCCACTACCCCATTTTTTATACTTTTGCGCCATGGCAAATAACGAAGATATTTTTAAGAAAATCATTTCCCATGCCAAGGAGTATGGGTTTGTATTCCAGTCGAGTGAGATATACGATGGATTGAGTGCTGTATATGATTATGCACAAAATGGATCCGAATTAAAAAACAACATTAAATCCTATTGGTGGAAGGCCATGGTACAGCACCACGAAAACATCGTGGGCATTGACTCTGCTATATTTATGCACCCTACTATTTGGAAAGCCTCCGGCCACGTGGATGCCTTCAGCGATCCGATGATCGATAACAAGGATTCAAAAAAACGCTACCGTGCAGATGTGTTGGTTGAAGACTACATTGCGAAAATTGAAACCAAGATAAATAAGGAAGTCACTAAGGCCGCAAAGCGTTTTGGTGATGCTTTTGACAAGGAGCAGTTTTTGGAGACCAATCCACGTGTACTTCAAAACAAAGAAAAGATCAAAGGTATCAATGATAGATTATACCCTGCCCTTGAAAATGACGATCTTGAAGGGGTGAAGCAATTGATCATCGATTTGGAGATTGCATGCCCGATTTCGGGCTCACGCAATTGGACTGATGTGCGGCAGTTTAACCTGATGTTCTCCACAAAGATGGGATCAACGGCTGAAGGGGCAAACGAGATTTATCTCCGGCCAGAAACTGCGCAGGGTATTTTTGTGAACTACCTGAACGTGCAAAAAACAGGCAGGATGAAGATACCTTTTGGCATTGCACAGATTGGAAAAGCTTTCAGGAATGAAATTGTTGCCCGCCAATTCATTTTCCGTATGCGTGAGTTCGAGCAGATGGAAATGCAGTTTTTTGTGAAACCGGGCGAAGAACTTAAGTGGTTTGAATACTGGAAAGAACAACGTCTGAAATGGCATCTGTCGATGGGTATCCCTGCCGAAAAATACCGTTTTCACGATCACGAAAAGTTGGCTCATTACGCCAATGCAGCTACGGATATCGAGTTTGATTTCCCGATTGGCTTTAAAGAGTTGGAAGGCATTCATTCAAGGACTGATTTCGATCTTTCTGCACACCAGGAATATTCTGGGAAGAAATTGCAATTTTTCGATCCTGAGATAAACGAATCCTACGTGCCTTATGTGGTGGAAACTTCCATCGGCCTCGACAGGACTTTCCTTGCTGTGATGAGCCATGCTTACACCGAAGAAAAGCTGGATGATGGATCGGAGCGTATTGTAATGAAATTCCCACCGGTGTTGGCTCCAATAAAGGCAGCAGTATTTCCATTGGTTAAAAAGGATGGCCTGCCCGAAAAAGCACGCGAAATTTTCAATCAGCTTAAATACGATTACATGTGTCAGTACGACGAGAAAGATGCCATTGGCAAACGCTACCGGCGTCATGATGCTATTGGTACACCTTACTGCATCACCGTCGATCACCAAAGCCTCGAAGACAATACCGTCACCATCCGCGAACGCGATTCGATGGCGCAGGACAGGATTGCCATTGATGAGATTTCCGGTATTATCGCAAAGCGGATTAAAGAAAACAGGTAGATATTTTTAATGTATTTTTTCATTCAACCCAAACAGGTGGGGTGTTAAATCTGTATTTTACTTCTTCGTCCCAGTTTTGCTCAAAGAAGTGCTTTGAACAATATGCTACTAAGCCTGCTAATTACTAATAGGATAATTATTTCTGCAACCCGGTACAGCCCGTCCCGCCCATGCGGGAGGTTTCGCTTTTAATAGTTTAGTCCATTAATGAAAGAAACACCAGGTAGGTCAACTCCCCAATGAAACGGGGCAGGCTAAACTGAGTTGTAGAAAAAACAAACGAATCTCAATAGCGACAATACCTAAACTTTTACAGGGTTTTAATTACGGCAAGTTATCGGGATAGCATTTTATAATAAAAATCAGCCTTCTCTTTGTTTCCTGTCCTGGCATAAAATTCCGACAGTGCATAAATATAATCCTGATTGCCAGGTTCCAATTGGGCTGCTTTTAATAATTGGCTTTCGTTTTTTTCAACATCACCAAGATATTGGTATAATAATCCCAGGTTATAAAAAATCCGTGACCTGTTGGGTGAAAGCTTCCCGGCCTGTTCTAGAATCACAGTAGCATCTTCATATTTTTGCATTTCGGCCAGAAGTAGACCAAGCGAATAATACAGGCTGGCATCTTCCGGGTTATCAGCAATAACCTCCCTGAAAAGTTTTTCGGCCTCTTCATTTTTACCCTGCTGATTATAAATCATGGCAAGGTTTACTTTGGCAGGATAAAAAGCTTTGTCGATAGCAATTGCTGCCAGATAGTTCTCCTGGGCTTTGTCTGGATATCCAGTACTTGAATAGAAGTTCCCAAGGTTGTGCCTGCTTGGGGCAAAATCAGCAGTATATCTCATAGCTGCTTCATATTCATTTAATCCTTCATTCAGGGATTGCACAAAAGTGGAATCGACATGTTCCTTTGGCAAGATGTTGAGTTGGTTGGCAGCTTCAATTCTAACAGATCGGATTGGATCGCTAAGAAGCGGCACCATGGTTTCCTTTAATTCTTCGTAAGAAACAGGTTGAAAAGCCCTGATGGCGTAAGTCCTGATTAATGGTTCAGGATCGTTGAGTAAAAATTTTACAGTTTCAAAGCAACGCTCATCAGCAAAGTTAGCAAGTAATGAAGTTGCTGTAGCCCGGACCATCGGTGGATACTGATCGTCTGAGGAAGTAGCAATCTCGATAAGCCTTGAAATGGCAGAAGTATCAGCATCTTCGGCAGCGGCAAAGGTTTCGCCGTAATGGACATTCCTGCTTTTGCCATACCATTCGGTGATGTATTTCTCCGACCATTCAGCAGTTTTATCTTCATGGCAACTGTTGCAAGCATTGGGTACACCCAGGCTGATGGTGAGGTCGGGCCGGGGAATGCGGAAACTGTGGTCACGCCGGTAATCCACACCCATATAATATCCGCCATCCATGTGGCAATTGATACACAAAGCACCTTCACCTTCTTTGTAAACCATTTTCCGGTGATTGCCCTGTTGCAGTTTGGGATTATCGGCAATTTTATGAAAGTGGTGCTGATAGGTGTTGTAACTTTCGGCGCGATGACATTGTAGGCAAAGGTCATTTCCTGTCTTTACCAAATCCAGGCTGTGGGCATCGTGGCAATCGTTGCACTTGATATCGTTGGTAAACATTTTACTTTGGACAAAAGATCCATACACATAATCTTCTTCCAGGATTTGCCCGTCAGAATAATACATGGGTCCGTTCACCAGTTGTGGTACGAAATGATCCAGCAAATGGTTGCCGAAGTGATCGAAGTCATCTAATGATGATCGGCGCACATGGCAACGGGCGCAAAGATCGACATATTCTTTTGTGGGGAGATCGCGTGTTGAAACCACCAGCCCGGTGTTGTTATCCTCCGGCCTCGACATTTCGGGCAGTGCAGCCCAATCGAGGTGGGCAGAGCCGGGACCGTGGCATGCTTCACAATGCACATCAATATCCGACCAGGTGGTGTTGAAGGTGAGTGTTTCCGGATCGAAGTTTTTCTGCAAATGGGTTGAATGACATTCGGCGCACATGCCATTCCAGTTTTGTCCCTGGTTGGTCCAGTACAGCCAGTCGTCGGGAGGAATTTCTTCATCAGCATACACAGCCTCCGTCATATTGTACCATTCGTTTTTATCCGAATCCCAGGTGAGGTTCAGCGTTTGGTATTTCCCGTTTTCGAAAGGGATAAGATATTGCTGCAAAGGCCACCAGCCAAAAGTGTAGGCCACCTGGAAATCACCGAAAAGGCCACCCGGTCTGCGGGTATGGACAAAAAACTTTCCATCCTTCTTGAAAAACCTGCTGGTGTCAGATCTGGAAACAAAAATGGCATCATCAAAATCACCCAGCACAGTTGAATCATTTGCCACTTCCATGGCCAAATCGTGGTGGGAATTCACCCAGAGGTCATATTCAATTTTATGGCACTCCATGCAATTTTCGCCACCCACAAAATAGGGCTGCGATGAAACAATCCTGTCACCTCTCGAAAAATAATGGAACTTAATCCACTGTGCCGGGAAGATCAGTATGATGATCACCACTGCGAGAAGGCCGATATATTTCCAGGTGTTGTTTTGCATTGTTTAACCCTTTTGGGGTCAATTTTTTTATCAAACCCTGACAGGTGCAAGCACTCTGTCAGGTTTTTTTACAAATTTCGTTTTTCTTTTTCAGTAGTAGAGACAAGGCATGCCTTGTCTCTACATTCAATTATTTCGTTATGCGTAAGTCTCCTGCGATTTCTCAAACTCCTTCCTCTTGATCGGCTTGCTGGTATCCACTTTCACCACTCCTTTGTCGATGATAACCGGAAAATAATCCAGTGCCCGTGGTGCAGGTGGATTGATTACATTTCCATTCATTGCAAATTCTGAAGCATGACAGGGGCAGATAAACCTGTTTTTGCTCCCATCCCACGAAACTGAACAACCCAGGTGGGAGCATTTCAGCGATAGTGCCAATAAACCACCATCTTTCAAGCGAACTAAATAAAACTGGCCGCTACGTACCGGAGTTACTGAATCTATTGGAATGTTTGTTAGTTCTCCTACAGTTCTTAATTGTGAAATATTTTCTGCGTCAGTTTTCTTAGTCGGAGATAGAAAGGAAAATGTCATCCACAAAAATTCGAGACTAACGATAGCGCCTAAACCCAGCCAAAGGTTCTTGAGGAACGAGCGGCGGGAAGGCGTAACGGGTTGCGGGTTACGGGTTGCAGGTTGCGGGTTGCGGGTTGCAGAAGAATGACCACTAACAATGGGTTGGTTCTTATTTCCAGTTTTTCTCGACATATTGGATGAATTTATTAATCATTCTACCGAGTTT
>CAZBDF010000319.1:0-6102 GCA_964490385.1 uncultured Lentimicrobiaceae bacterium
ATTGTCTTCATCATGCAAAATATTTACAGCATATTTTCCCTCAGGCAGATCTTCAAAGCTTACTTCTGATGACCCTTCTATGATTTTCCCTTGAAGTTTTCGATAGTATTTTTCATAATGCTCATCCGGAAAGGCATCGTCCCTGTTGTACAACGCGAACACCACCACGCCATCTGTATTCCGAAGATTATTTACTTCAACAGTTAAAGTGTAGCCGCTTACTTCTTTTTCATCCTTAGGTAAACCTGACGACAGGAAAATTACCGCGCCAAGTGTAAAAACAAGCAATCCAATTGTTTTAATTTTCATTAGTTTATTATTAATCTTTATCTATTTAGTTGATATAGAAATGAAGCGAATCTTTTGTTTAAATAAGTTCATTGGTGTCATTTATCCGCTGGCCGGCGGATGTCATTAATTGGAAAAGGATTTAAGTTTTAACAAACCTCTCAACCACCTAAACAATTACATTTTTTTCCTATTACTGTAACGTTCCTTAATCGTATCCACCACGTAATACACCATCGGGACAAGATATACAGTCAAAATCAGTGATGACAACAGCCCACCAATAATAACCCAGGCCAAACCATTTTTCCACTCAGCCGCAGTACCCTTTGCCAATGCAATGGGAAGCATCCCAAATGCCATCGACAGGGTGGTCATTAATATAGGGCGCAGACGTCCTTTACCAGCAATGATCAAAGCTTCCTTAAAGTGTGTGCCACGGGCTTTTAACTGGTTGGTAAAATCCACTATCAGGATGGCATTTTTGGTTACCAATCCCATCAACATAATCAAACCTAATTGTGCAAACAGGGTTAAATCGTTCATTGATAAATTTAATGCCAAAAATGCACCAATTCCTGCCACAGGTATAGAAAACAAGGCCACAAAAGGATAAATATAATTATCATATAAAGCGACCATTATCAGATATATCAGGATAAATGAAATAAGTAAAACAGAACCGAGCGCCCCGAAACTTTCATTTTGTGTTTTAATATCGGCGCCCCAGGTCAACTGCACTCCGGGAGGCAATGGTGTTGTTTTTAGGTACGAAATTACATCATCGGCCAGGCTTCCTGATGGCCGGCCAAAGGACTCGGCAGTTAAGGTTACCGAAGTTTGCCTGTCGAGCCTTTCAAGCAGGGAAGGCGAATTATCCTGCATGACCGTAGCAAATTGTGATACTTCAACCGGAATGTTCATCGGGTTGACAATAGAAAACTGCTGAACATCCTCGAAGTTTTTACGGCTGAAGTCGTCCAGCCAAATACGGACCGGATATTCCGTGCCATTTTCAGTTAATGTTGCATCATCATTTCCAGTAAAAGCTGTTCTTAAATTCGCGCCAACATAAGCCGTGGTTAGGCCCAAACGCTGCATTTTGTCTTTATCAGGAATGACCTTGTATTCGGGGCTGCCTTCTTCTACCGATAATTGAACATTATCGGCACCGGGGATTATTTCAATAACCGATTTCAGTTCAATTCCAGTTTTCATTACCAAATCTATATCAATCCCACTTAGGGTAATTTTAATAGGCGACGATTTTGGCAACAGGCCCAAAACAGCCATCGAATAGTTTATTCCCGGAAACTGGTTTTCCAATTCTTTACGAAGCGATTTCATATAGGCTTCGGTGCTGATGCTCCGTTCCTTTTCAGGTTTTAACTGTATGGTAAATTCTGTTAGGTTTGCCGAACCCACGCCTAAGCTCCCAATGCCTGTGCTTGGGCCGGCCACGTTGCTGAAAAGGGTTTCTACCCCAGCTTGTTGAATAATATAGTTTTCGACTTTTTGTGATATGAAATTGTTCTGTTGAACGGTTATTGATTTATCAAACTCCAGGTTCATCCTAAACTTCCCCTGATCACCCGTTGACATCATTTCTTTGCCAATAATGCCCTGTTTCATCATTACACCGGTCATTACCAAGAGGAAGATTACAATTCCTGTAAAGATCATTTTGTGACTAAGCACCCATTCTAATTGTTTTCCATACCATTCAATAAATATGTCCAATTGTTTTTCGAACCAAAGCAGAAAGCGGTTAAAAAAGTTGGTGGGTTTAATATCTTCTTTTTTGCCTATCCGGGAAGCCAGCCAGGGTGTTAATGTAAAGCCTACCAACAAACTGGTAAGTGTAGAAGTGATGACAACAATGGAAAACTGCTTGAGCATATCGGCAACAAATACCTGCAAAAACAATATGGGCAAAAATACAACCACGTCAACCAGGGTGATGGAAATGGCCGAAAATCCTATTTCCATACGGCCATCCATGGCTGCAACCCGCTTATCTTTGCCCATGTCGATGTGCCGTTGAATATTCTCCAAAACTACCGTGGCGTCATCCACCAGAATTCCGATAATTAACGACATGGCAAGCAATGTCATCAGGTTTAAGGTGAAACCCAATAACCACATTACAGCAAAGGCGGTGACCAATGATGTAGGAATGGCAATTAATACGATGAAGGAGTTTCGGTAGCTCCGTAAAAACAAAAGCATGACCAGCGACACTAATAACACGGCCAGAATCAAATCAAAAACTACCGAATTAACTGCTGCAATTGTTTTATCGGTCGAGTCGTCGGCAACGATAAACTTGATTCCATATTTGAGGTTTTGCTGCTCAATGGATTTGAGTTTTTCATGCACCAGCCTTGAAACATCCACTGCATTGGCATCGCCTTGTTTTTTCAATAAAAGACCAATCCCGTTTTCTCCGTTAAAACGGCTTACCGAAGATATTTCTTTTATGCCATCGGTAACAGTTGCCACATCTTTTACATACACCGGACTGCCGGGGACAGGCATGGCCACCTGTACATCCATGATATCAGTAATGGTGGCGAATTTCCCGATTAAACGTACCGAATTGGCCTCCTTGTCCGATTGTACTTTACCGGCAGGAATATCTAACCCAGCACGGTTTATGGCTTCAACAAGCTGGTAAAGAGATATTTTATAATGCTTTAATTTATCCTGGTTTACTTTTACCTGAATTTCACGTTCTTCACCACCGAGAACTGAAATCTCTGCCACTCCTTTCAACTGTTGGATTTGAGGCAAATATTCATCTTTCATTTTTTGATAAAATTCGGTTGCCGGCAGATTGCTGGTTGCGCTAATAGAAATAATGGGCAAATCGTTGGGCGAAACCTTGCTCATAACCGGGCTCAAAATATCATCCGGGAGGTCTTTCCTGATATTGTCAATATAGCGTTGGGCATCCTGCATCGCATTGTTTATGTTGGTCCCATATTTCAGATTGGCAATAATTACGGATGCATTCGGCATCGACATGGTTTCCAGATAGTCAACGCCTTCGAGGTTTGATAGCGCATCTTCTATTTTTCGCGAAACGGAAGTTTCCACCTCCTGCGGTTCGGCCCCGGGATATACTGTTTTTATTACCACCACGGGCTGGTTAAAGTCGGGCAACAATTCGTAACTCAGGTTCATATAACCGATTATACCCAACAATGTAAATACACTGAAAAGTACGATTATCAGCGATGGCCGTTTGATTGATATTTCTGTAATGTTCATGGTTTTCGGAATTAATTTAGGTTAACATTGACGCCATCAAAAAGATTGACAAAGCCATTGGTAATAATTACATCGCCTTCGGACAAACCACTTGCTATAACTGCTTTGTTTTGCACCCTGCTTGAAATGGTGATATTTTGCAACACGGCTTTTCCGTTTTTTACCAGGTACACCTGAGGCTCAATGCTTGTCCCAACAATTGCCGATGCCGGAATGATGATATGTTTTTCTTCACTGGAATTTTGTAAATAAACCATCCCAAACATCCCCGATTTAATTTGTAATTCAGGTGTGTTGTTTATTTTGAACTGAACCGGAAAACTGTTGCCCATGTTGGCTTTGCTCCCAATAAGACTTACTTTTCCGGATAATAAGATATCAGGATATACATCAGCCGAAAGCTCGTAAACCTGGTTTATCCCGAATTGGCTTAATTCATTTTCAGGGACGTTGATTGTAAACCTCAGCATGTCAATATCAGTAATTTGAAGCAAGGGAATGCCCGGGGCTGCAAATGCGCCTTCTTCGGTAAGTTTTGCTGTTACAATGCCATTGAATGGAGCTACAATTGTAGTTTTATTGATTTGCTCAATTAGGGTAGCTTTTTGTACCCGGGCGGATTTTAATCCCAATACAGCTTTTTCTAATTGAACCCCTTGTATGGCATCTGCATCGGCAAGTATGGTGTAGCGTTTTACATCGGCCTCCAAACCTTCAATTTGAATTTCGATGGATTGCAATTGTAGTTTCAACAGGGCATTATCTAATTGAATCAATGCCTGTCCTTTTTTTACGGTACTTCCAACATCCACCATCATCGAATTGATTTTACCCTGAATTTCGGCACTTATCCTGGTTTCCCTGTTTGGTTCAAAAGTTCCGGTGTGGAAATTCTCATTTACGGGTATTTCGGGTTTTACCGTTTCAGCTTGCACATTTACAGCCTGCTGTTTATCGTATTGGTAAACCCTTTTTTGCGCAGTTTCTTTATTGCTGTTCAGGCGAATAATTACAATGGCAATCAGAACCAATGCCACCACTATGTATATTATCTTTTTCATTGTTGCCGATTTATTATTAGTTGATTTTGTCTTCATTGTCCTTAATTATTAAATGTTAGGTTTCCGCTTAATTTTTTCAATTCCAAATCTGCTCTCAGGTAATCAATCACGGCAGACAAATAATTTTGCTGGGCTTCGTTAAGGGCATTATCAGCCAACAAGACTTCCGTTAGATTTGCTACTCCTTGTTTTTGCTGCAAAACGGTTTGCACGTAAACTGATTTGGCAAGCTCAATTTGTTTAGAAATTGTTGAAACAGAGCTTTGGGCAACCTTGCGTTTTTGGCTTGCATTTTTCACCAGCATATTATTTTGATCCGTAAGTAAGGACACCTGTAATTGACTGTTTTGAAGTTCGATGTTTTTCTGTTTGATTTTTTTTCGGGTAGTTGTTCCGTTAAACAACGGTATTGAGAGTTGTACACCGGCAAATCCAATGGGATGAAATTCTAAAAATTCATTCGGTTTTTCATAGTAACCATAACCATTTGTACCGTAGGAGCCATAAAGCGCAAGAGATGGCAATCTCGAATTTTTCAAAGTACGCATCTCGCTTTCCAGTATCATAAATTGAGTATTTGCAAGACGAATGTCAATGGAGGGCACGCTTGTATATTCAATATTTTTTTGATACACAATATTCTGGTCAATTTCAATTGGCTGGTCCATTCCAATTCCCATCGAAAACTTCAGGGCATTGATTACCTGCTCATAATTGCTGCTTACAAATTCCTTTTGGGTGGTTAATTGCTCAAGCTGCAATTGTACTTTATTTACATCATTCCCCGTGGCCAGCAACTGATTGTTGAGGAGTTTGATAGTATTCAATAAACGTTTGCTGTTAACTAAGTTGCTGTCAATAAACACAAGCTGATGATACAAAATCCGGGCATTGTAATACAGGCTTGATATTTCAAAATAAATCTGTTCCTCTGTTTTTTGGTATTGAAGTTCCGTGAGTTCACCAGCGATTTTGCTTGTTTGTATTGCACCATAAATCTGCGGATTGTAAAGTGGCATCGTTAATTGCAGGTTTGCATTGATAGTGTTGGGAACCCCAAACTGAATTTGTTTAAACTGTCCTTCCGGGCCATCAAAAGCGGATAAGGGCATGTACTGATAAGGCAACTCCATATAATAGCGATAGTCGGCAGTGGCATTTATTTTTGGAATGAAGTTCGACTTTGCTTCTGCATGTTTTTGTTCGCCAATCAAGACATTGTTTCTGCCTATCTGCAAGTTTTTATTATTCAACTGAGCTGTATCAAGGCATTGTTGAAGTGTCCATATTTGTTGTGATTTGGCAGGCATAACAGCGAAAACCGCAATTATAAAGAAAAAGACGAATCGAAGTTTGTGAATATTAACTAACATAATTTTGCAAATTTTTTTAGTTGATAAATATTAAGTATTTTCTGTGTCTATGAATTGTGCCATTTGCTACGCTGTCATTTGTTGTCATTTAGCTCCGCTGTCATTTG
>CAZBDF010000320.1:0-6101 GCA_964490385.1 uncultured Lentimicrobiaceae bacterium
GTAAAATATATGCGCTTCGATAAGGATGTGATTGCCGTGGTGGTGAACGAGAACGGGGCATCGGTATATTCGGCTTCTTCGGTTGCACGCGAGGAGTTTCCCGATTACGATGTCACAGTCCGTGGTTCAGTATCGATTGGTCGCCGGCTGATGGATCCACTTGCTGAGTTGGTAAAGATTGATCCCAAATCGATTGGTGTGGGACAATACCAACATGATGTGAACCAAAGCCAACTGGCCAAGAGCCTGGAAGATACCGTGAGTTCATGTGTGAATGCCGTTGGCGTGGAACTGAACACAGCCAGCAAGCAATTGCTTTCCTTTGTTTCGGGGATAGGCCCGGTACTTGCACAAAACATCATCAACCACCGCAACGACAATGGTGCTTTTCCTTCGCGGGATTCTATTAAAGCTGTTCCGCGTTTTGGCCCAAAAGCCTATGAGCAGGCTGCCGGTTTTTTGCGTGTACGCGAAAGCAAAAATCCACTGGATCAAAGTGCCGTGCATCCCGAAAGTTATCACATCGTAAAAAAAATGTCCAAATCATTAGATGTTAAAGTGGATGAATTAATGGCTAACGAAGAACTAAGGAAGAAATTAAACATTGAGGAATTTGTAACAGACAAGGCAGGCCTGCCTACTTTAAAGGACATCATGGATGAGCTGGCCAAGCCTGGCCGCGACCCCCGTGAAAAATTTGGCGTATTCCAGTTTACTGAAGGCATCAACACAATCAAAGATTTACATGAAGGCCTGGAACTTCCCGGCATCGTTACCAACATCACCGCATTTGGTGCTTTTGTGGATGTGGGCGTACATCAGGACGGATTGGTACATAAAAGCAAAATCAAGAAAGCTTACGTTCACGATCCCGCCGAGCACCTCAAACTCAACCAGCGCATCAAAGTAATAGTTGAAAGCGTTGACATGGACCGCAAGCGCATTCAGTTTACAATGATTGGTGTGGAGCAGCCGAGGTACGTGTAAAAAGGGGGAACGGTATAAGGTTGGGATTAAGGTGAAGATTTATAGGCAGGTTAGATTTTGGGGCAATGGGGTGTATAAGGGAAATAAGGTTCATAAGAGAAGAAGTATTGCGGTATTTGAGTTTTGTGCTTTGAGTTTTGTGCTTTGTGCTTTGAGTTTTACGTTTTGCGTTTTGCAAGGTTTAAGTAATTTCATTTACCAATCATCTGTAACAATATTTTCATTAATTTCGCTCCATCGTAAACCTGGAATTAACTGCGAAATATTAAATAAGGATCTAAAACGAATTACCATGGCAAAATCACAAGACGCGAAGAAAAGCGAAAAAAAAGCACCGCTAAAAACTGCAAAAGAAAAAAAGGCTGAAAAGAGGGAAAAGAAAGCCAACAAAGGATAATCTATCCTGACCATTATGAGATGTTATTTTATGGACAGCTAAATAGTGTCCGCTATAAAGTCGGTGCTATTCCATAGCTCCCGTACGGGAGAATAATAAATTTGATCTCAAAACATCGACTTTATGGACAAGCACTAATTAGCCCTATGCCCATAAAATCAACGATTCCTGAAATTAAAGCACCAATACACAAATTTCTAACATAGTTATGCCCATGGCAAAATGACAAATAAATAACAAAAATCAAATTTCAAAGGGCTGAAAAAGTTTTGAACATTGAGATTTTGATATTGCAAACTATCAGACAGTTATCCATTTCTTCATTCTCGCATTATAGCATTCTCGCATTGTAACATTGCAACATTTCATCATTTCAATTAATCCATCTCTAACTTCTTTAAAAAGAAAATTTTAATACTTTTGCAGCCCAAATTCAGTCGATAAAACTTTCATACTCATAATCATGGAGTTGCAAAAAACCATTAAAAAACCAAGTACTGTTTCGGGGCTTGGCTTACATACGGGAAGCGTTGTTAACCTCACCTTTAACCCCGCCCCCGAAAATCACGGCGTAGTATTTAAACGCAGTGACATCGAAGGCCATCAAGGTATCGCAGCAGACGTATCCTACGTTGTAGATACTTCACGTGGCACAACCATTGAGAAAAACGGGGTTAGGATCCATACCATCGAACATGTAATGTCAGCACTTGTTGGACTTGGCATCGACAATATGCTCATTGAAATAGATGGTCCTGAAACACCTATAATGGATGGAAGTGCTAAATTTTTTATTGATGCTCTTGCAGAAGCCGAAGTAATTGAACAAAAATCTAAAAGAGAATATTTTGTGGTTGACTCGGTGATCAGCTATACCGATCCTGAAAATAAAATTGAGATTATTGCTATACCCAGCAATGAATACAAAGTTTCGGTAATGATCGATTTTGAAACCAAAGTCCTTTCCACTCAAAACGCAAACCTCAACCACTTAAAAGATTACAAAGAACAAATTGCCCCCTGCCGCACTTTTGTTTTTTTGCATGAATTGGAATATTTAATGAGCAACAACCTAATCAAAGGTGGTGACATGAACAATGCCATTGTTTTTGTTAATAAGGCTGTAAACCAGGAAGAACTCGACAGGCTTGCAGAACTTTTTAATAAGCCTAAAGTAGCAGTTAAATCCGAAGGGATTTTGAATAACCTGGACCTTCACTTCGATAATGAACCGGCGCGCCATAAATTGCTGGATGTGATTGGTGATCTTTCATTGTGTGGAAAACCCATCAAAGGACATATCATTGCCAACCGACCTGGCCATGCTGCAAATGTTGAATTTGCAAAAATCTTAAAAAAGCATATCGAAAAATCAGCTATTGCCGAGAAGGTGCCTGAATACGATCCGAATAAAAAACCGGTTTATGATATCCTGGGCATTATGAAGTTGCTCCCCCACAGGCCACCTTTCTTACTGGTCGATAAAATTTTGGAGCTGGGTGACCAACATGTTGTTGGCCTGAAAAGCGTTACGATGAACGAAGGGTTTTTTGTAGGTCATTTTCCTGATGAACCTGTGATGCCAGGCGTATTACAAATTGAAGCCATGGCACAAACCGGTGGGATTTTACTGTTGAGCACCATACCCGATCCTGAAAATTACCTCACCTTATTTCTTAAAATTGAAGAGGTAAAGTTTAGAAATAAAGTGGTCCCGGGAGACACAATCATTTTCAGATTAGACCTTTTAGCACCCATCAGACGAGGCTTATGTCATATGAAAGGCCTAGCTTATGTTGGTAAAAAAGTAGTAATGGAAGCGACAATGCTCGCGCAAATCGCAAAAAAGAAATAACATGAACCAACCCTTAGCATATGTTCACCCGCAGGCAAAAGTTGCCAAAAATGTGGTGATCGAGCCTTTTGTAAATATTGAAAAAAATGTAGTTATCGACGAGGGGACCTGGATAGGTTCCAACGTTACCATAATGGAAGGTGCGCGAATCGGAAAGAATTGCAAGATTTTTCCGGGCGCTGTAATTTCTGCAATACCCCAGGACCTGAAATATAATGACGAGGAAACATTGGTAAAGATTGGCGACAATACCACGATAAGAGAATATGTTACAGTAAATCGTGGTACTGTTTATAACCATGAAACTGTTATTGGGAAAAATTGCCTGCTGATGGCTTACGTACACATTGCCCACGACTGCATTATTGGAGACAATGTTATCCTGGGCAACGCAACAAACCTGGCCGGCCACATCGAAATTAATGACAATGCTATTCTGGGTGGAATGGGTGCAGTACATCAGTTTGTGAAAATTGGCGCCCATGTATATATTGGTGGAGGATCTCTGGTAAGAAAAGATGTCCCGCCATTTACCAAGGCTGCCCGCGAACCTATTTCTTATGCCGGCATCAACTCCGTAGGTTTACGCCGCAGGGGCTATTCCAGCGAACGGATCAATGCAATCCAGGATATTTATCGAATTATCTACCTGAAAGGATACAATGTTTCCCAGGCCGTTGCGCTTATTGAAGCTGATTTTCCGGCCACAACTGATAGGGATGACATCCTCACTTTTATCCAAAAATCTACCCGTGGCATTATGCGCGGCTATTCGAAGTTTGATAAAAGAAATGGATAGAAAGAAAGGATTCAATCTATTAATATTCAAAGATTCAAGCCCCGCACAGGCGGGATTTCGCTTCGCTCAACATTCAAAGATTCAGAGATTCAAGTATTCAAAGATTTAAGCATTCAATCAATAAACAAATATGGCATCAACATCAGATTTTAAAAATGGCCTGGTCATCAACTTCAATGGCGACCTCTACTCAATAGCAGAATTCCAACACGTTAAACCTGGCAAAGGCCCCGCCTTTGTAAGGACAAAATTGAGGAATGTTAAAACCGGAAAGGTAATCCCGAACACATTTACTGCAGGTGTTAAAATTGACATTCAGCGTGTCGAGCGCAGACAATATCAATTTTTGTATAAAGATGGCCCCAGCTATCACTTTATGAATATGGAAGATTATGAGCAGACTTTTATTGACGAGGAAGTTATCAATTCACCTCAGTTTATGAAAGAAGGCCAGGAAGTTGAAATCTTGTTTCATGCCGAAACAGAAACTCCTCTAATGTGCGAGTTACCAGCATATGTAAACTTAAAAATCACCTACACCGAACCAGGTGAAAGAGGCAATACTGCCACCAACACTTTTAAGGATGCTACCGTGGAAACCGGTGCTACAGTCAAAGTCCCTTTGTTTATCAATAGCGAAGAAGTGATAAAGGTTGATACAAGATCAGGTGAATATTCGGAGAGAGTAAAGAGCTAAACTACCAGTTATCCAAATAGGTGCTTTTTTAGCTTATACTGAAGTTTAGAGTAAATAGATTGTCGATAAAATGTGTCATTAACTTCGCTGTCAATTAAGTCATTGGACTTCGCCGTCATTAATTATTATATTTCTACCAATGACCATCAATGACAACAAATGACTTTTATAAAAAAAGGATTACAATCTTTACAAAATTAATAATCAACTAAATAGTTAACCTGAAGATATTACAGGCACAGACGATATTCGTTTGTGTCTTATTTTTTGTTTTAACAACCTAATGTTAATTGTATAACAAATGAAAACAGATAAAAAATACACACTTGGTGAGTTTGCAGAAATGCTCGATGCAAAACTTATTGGCGACAAAGACCACCCAATTACAGGCATCAACGAAATACACATGGTTGAGGAAGGTGACCTTACTTTTGTTGACCATCCAAAATATTACAACAAGGCATTGAATTCGAATGCCACCACAATTCTAATCAATAAAGAAGTGGAATGTCCCGAAGGAAAA
Source organism: uncultured Lentimicrobiaceae bacterium (assembly GCA_964490385.1). GTDB lineage: Bacteria > Bacteroidota > Bacteroidia > Bacteroidales > 4484-276 > 4484-276. Next base: position 5,259 of record CAZBDF010000320.1, read on the forward strand.
GGGCTGCTTATTTCTGAAGATCCCTTTGCCGACTATGTAAAACTCGTGAAAAAGTTCAGGGGATTCAACACTTCAAATTCCCAAATCAGTCCTACAGCTATTATTGGCGAAGGCACAATGATTCAACCTGGTGCTTTTGTAGGCAATCATGTAAAGATCGGTAAAAACTGCCTTGTTCATTCCAATGTAAGTATTTATGACCATGTTGAAATTGGCGATGATGTAATCATTCAGGCGAACTCGGTGTTAGGGGCAGATGCTTATTATTTTCAGAGAAAACCGGCGGGTTATCGCAAATTAGAATCCTGTGGAAACGTAATCATAAAAGACAGGGTTGAAATCGGTGCACTTTGTACCATCGACCGCGGCGTTTCGGGTGACACCATTATTGATGAAGGTACGAAGATGGACAATCATTGCCAGGTGGGGCATGATACTTATATCGGAAAAAACTGCCTTATTGGTGCCTTTGCAGCGATTGCCGGCGTAACCAAAATTGAAGACGACGTCATCATATGGGCAAGAGTGGCCATCAACAAAGATATAGTAATTGGAAAAGGGGCAATAATACTTGCTGTTTCAGCGGTGGATAAAACCCTTGAGGGTGGCAAAACCTATTTTGGTGCACCAGTGATGGAAGCGCGACAAAAATGGAAAGAAATGGCAATGATCAGAAAATTGCCCGAGATTTACAAGAAGCTTTAGTTGGCATGAGACAGTCTTCAGTAGGCAGTCTTCAGTCCTCAGTGCAAGGTCGTTTAGTTAGGGCTTGCTGAAAAACTCCGAATAATAATATTTCGGTGCGCCTGCCTCGACGGCAAGGCGGGCTGCACCTCCCATATC
>CAZBDF010000321.1:0-6071 GCA_964490385.1 uncultured Lentimicrobiaceae bacterium
AATAAAATCCTTTACAGGGATGTTTTCGAAAAATAGGTTTTACTGCAAAGCCTGCAAACATCAATGGAAACAACACGGGGAGGGGTAGAAAAGGTCTAAGGTAAAAGGTATAGGGTTGTAAGGGTTATAGGGTTTATAGGGGTTCATTCAATCATTAAGTCATTCAAAGATTCAAGCATTCAAAGATTCAAGCATTCAAAAATTCAAAGATTCAACAATATAACAATTTAACAATGCAATCATTCAGTCATTCAGGCATTCAGACATTCAAGCATTTTATCATTGCCCCATTGCCCCACTAAAGCCGTTCATCCTCGAAGAACAAATGCGCGTGGTTAACCTTATTTGTTTTCTTGAGGTCTTTTAGTAACAAGTTACTTTGATTGGTATTGCGCATTTCAACATAATACGAAAGTTCCATCATATCGGAATCACCAAGGGTTTTGGTATTGATCAAGCGGTTGTTTTTACAATATTTCTTTAGCACACCCAGATACTGTGGCGACTTTTCATCTTCATTAAAATTGTAGTGAAACTGTAATAAATATTTTGTGCGACGCTGAAAAACCACATTGGTTTTTGAGATAATAAGTAAAATAACACCAATAAGCAGGGTCGCAGCAATGGCTACATCAAACAACCGCACCCCGCAGGTCATTCCAATAGCGAGTGCATAAAAGATAAACATGATGTCCTGGGTTTCTTTTACAGCTGTCCTGAAACGGATGATCGACATGGCGCCAACAAGGCCAAAGGCACGGGCCAAATTATTGCCAATTACCAAAATAACGATGGTGGTTACCATGGCCAGGGTAATGAGTGAATACAAAAATGTTTGAGGATATCCTGCCCCGCGATACGTCAATTTGTAAAAAATTGAAATCATCACCCCACAGATAAATGCCACAATTATCGATGACATTACCTCCTCAATACTAGTTGGAAATTGAAATAAATTTTGTAGATCCTGTTCCATTATTATTCAGAAAAAAATTATGTTAAACTGTACATCTGTAAACGGTTCCTGGTTTCCCAAACTTTGTAATAATCCAGGCAAATTTTATACTTCGAAACCGCTTCCCTGGTATATTTAAACCTGAAAAGAATATCGGTCATCCAACTGGGAAATGCTCCGGTAAACTTAATTTCAAGCACAAAATAGTCGTAAAAACTTTGATTAAGCCCCTCAGTGGCAAACAAATCTTTTACTGCCGGAAAAGCCAATGATCTTATATTTTTGTCGAGGCTAACCCTAAAATAGGGGTCAAATTTCGAGAAGAATGCTTCTCGTTCGTAAGTAACCAAAACTGCAGGCTGCAAGGATCTGGCTTTATAATGATAAAGAAACCTGCTGGCATCATCATAAGCACCATTGCTTCCATCGCCGTGAATATAGCGTTCAATGTCCCCGGTTTTTAAAAGTTCTTCAAGGTCATTCCAGTCAACTTTCGATCGATTCTTAGAAATAAAATTATCGGTCTTTCTTTTTACCTCAAGAAAAACAGGCGGGTTTTGATCTTTGTAATATGGAAGCGTATTGTAACTCCTTATCCTGATTTTTTTTCTTAGCTTGATCCCCATACGCTTTTCGTAATAGTAATCCAGCTTATAAGTATCAAAGTAGATACTTCTAACGGTGTATTGCCCAAAATTTTCTGTCTCAGGTGTATGCGAATCAATATCAACATAACTCAGCATGGCTTCCCTGAGTTCTTCAAGGTCGTCGTAACGGATCATATATTTGAACTCGCTACGCATGCCTTATCTGCCAAAAAATATTTCGAACCTGTCAACCAGAAAATCGCGCAACAAAACCGATTCTCGTTCCAGTGTGGCCCTCACAACTATTCCCGGATAAATCATGGGATTATCCTCCAAAAAACGACAATTGATCACTACAATCTGCCGCGCATTAAGAACGGTTACATTTTTACTGATGCTCACGACTTCGGCTTCAAACACTTCTTTCCGGCCATCGACTTTACAAGTAATCTTTTGCCCAATAAATACATTATCCATTTCAGAAACCTGTACCGGGGCTTTTAATACCAAACCATCAACATCATCAATAACCATCAATGTATCAGGAGAGTATGAATTCCTAAAAATACCATTTATTGGGGATGTAATGGTCTGATTGCTTACTTTGAGGTTCAGATCGTCTATTTCACTATTTAGCTTATTTATTTGTGCACGGATATAATCTATCTGTTCAGGTTTGGCCCCGCTTGCCAACGATTTTATTTCTGCCTCGTTGATAGCAACCTGAGCTTTTTTGAGCTGGGCCAACCTTTCCTGGTCTTCATATTCCTGGTCGGCAATTACTTCGCTCTCGTACAAGCTTTTTTGACGTTGGTAAATCTTATCCTGTAGTTCAGCGTCTATCTTTGCATATTCGTAGCGCTTTTCAGCAAGCTCTATGTCTGCCGGTTTATCTCCACTTTTTTCAACGGCAAGTTGCGCCCTTAATATTTCGAGGTCGTTGTTTAGCGAATTCATGGTAACTGTAGTTGCATACGAAGAAATATAAGCAAGTGTGTCCCCTTTTTCAATGATATCTTTTTTAAATATTTTGGGTAGGATTTTTAGCTTGATATCATCACCACGTTCAAGCTCCCTGGCACTAAATTGTTCGTGTATTCCGCTGGCTACATTTATCAGGCTTTCCCTAACCTGTCCATCACTTCCGGTATGAAGGATGTATTGCTTTGGCGAATACACCTTTCCCATGGTATGTATATCGGATGGAATTCTTATTGGCAGAAAATAGATGGCAAGAGCTATTAAAAGTAATATAAACCAGAGCGAGTTACGTTTAAAAAAATCAGTCATTTTAGTATTTCAGCAAGAAAATTTAGATAATTAGTAATCAGTTTTTATTGGTAAAATAATCAAGTTTGCAAATGTAATAAAGTTTGTCGCACCCTTACAATTCAAATTAGTATTTTCAATGATTCTGAATAGTTGAACAAAGCAATTTTATCAAACATTCCCTTTAATTGAAATGTGGTAAAATTTAGCCCACAAGCTTGCGTTATTAGAAGAAATCGATTTTCAACCAACTAAGGCATGAAATACTTTATCAAAATTGCAATTGTATTAGTTTTCGCATTATCCTTTCATACAGCAGATGCTCAACGCATTATGGGTGCACTCATTGGCGGGTTCAATGCAAGCAACGTCCAGGGTGACGATATTTTTGGCTTTCGCAAGTTTGGATTAAACGCAGGTGCTGCTGCAATTGTACCTATCACTGACAATTGGTCGGTAACGCTCGAAACCATTTACAGCCAAAAAGGGAGCAACCACAACGAAGGCGGACGCGGCATGGATTATCAGGAACGCCACGATTACAACCAATACAAATTGGTGCTCAACTATGTGGAAATCCCATTGCTGTTCCATTATATCGACAAGGAATGGTTGCGGGTTGGTGCCGGGTTTTCTTACGCGAGGTTGGTTGAGGTGAAAGAATGGGAAGACAATGTACAAATTGCTACTACTACACTAAATGACGGCCCATACAGCCTGAATGATTATTCGGGCCTCCTTGACTTGCAGCTTCCAATTTACCATCAACTTAGATTTAATTTCCGCTATACCTTTTCATTGGCCAGCATCAGGACACGCGAATACCAAAATGTAGGGTCAGATGATGAGAAAATCCGTGATCAATATAACCAAACATTATCATTCAGGCTGATGTGGGTATTTAACGAACCATCCTCACGTTATAGCAGAAGGCGATAGTGAAGAAAATTGTGGATTGTGAGTTTTAAATGATGAATAGTGAATAGTTTTTAAATATTTTTTACAGTTAATCGTGTCTCATCTTTCCGCAACTCCAACACTCCAATACTCCATTACTCCACCTTTCCATACCCATCTCTCCAACATTTTAATACTTTTGCACCAATCAAAATCAAAGTAAAAAATGAAGAATATTATTATACGTTTGATTGTTATCGTTCTTGTGTTATTACCAGGCATTTCGCAAGGCAGTTCCATTTCTGTTTCAGGGCTTGTATCGGGTACTTGGGATGTCGATACCATAAATGTTATGGGCAATATTGAAATTAGGGAGGCAGAAACCCTGGTGATTGATCCGGGGGTTTTGGTGTTATTTCAGGGTCAATATTATTTTAAAATAAATGGATGCCTAAAAGCAAATGGTACTGCCAACCAACTCATCCACTTTACAATGGCTGACACTACCGGATTTTATAATGATACTATTCCTGATGGGGGCTGGAAAGGCATCAGGATCGAAAACCTCCCTCCTACTGTCGATTCCACAATTTTTAATTATTGTCATTTCACTTTTGGCAAAGCTGTTGATGTAGATTCTACACATAGTTATGGTGGAGCAATCTGCACACGGAACACCAATAAAATACGGATCAGCAATTGTACCTTTCAAAACAACTATTCTTATTTTAATGGAGGGGCAATTTTTCTTGAGCAATCCAATGCCCGTATCGAGCACAACTATTTTACAGACAACAATGCCGGAAATGGCTGGAATTATTATGGCTATGGTGGGGCAGTGTGCACCGACTGGGGAGAACCGCTCATTCAAAACAACACTTTCTATCAAAATTCCTCAACAGGTATTGCTGGTGGATTATGTGTTCGATTTACAGATTGTCCCGTTTACAATAATACTTTCGACAATAACTTCAGTGCACTTGGAGGTGGTTTTGGAATTTTGCATATTGATACTTGTCACCATATCATTGCCAACAATCTTATTATTAATAATGGAGCTACCTTCTTTGGTGCCGGAATTTCAAACAACGATTGCAGCCCAACGTACATCAACAATACCATTTGCAATAATCATTGTTATGGTGCTGCTGGTGGGTTCTATTGTAAGGATTCAGTAGCTCCTAATCTTTACAATAACATCATTTTTGGAAATACTCAATATGGAGGTGAAACCAACCAGGTCCGCCTGATGGATTTGCTGTCACAACCAAACTTTTATTACAACGACATTGAAGGTGGTAAGGAAAATTTTGGCGGAGAGGGAGGTATTGCTTTTTCGGGTGATTACGAAAACAACATCAAAACAAATCCTGAATTCGAAAGCAATGACATTTCAGATTTTGCACTGAAATATGACTCTCCCTGTGTTGATGCAGGCACTCCGGATATTTCAGGTTTTGAATTACCCCAGTTTGACCTTGCTGGCAACCCTCGGGTAATAAATGAAAAGATTGATATTGGCGCATTTGAAAATCAATCCTTACTGGGAATTGATCGGGGAACAATGCCAGAAAACGCAGTTTTTTATCCTCCTTCACCAAACCCCTCATCAGATTTTGTGCAACTTAGTTTTTCCATGAAAGAAAATTCAGAAGTAAACATCACGCTAATCGACCTGAAAGGGAAGTTCGTAAAGTCACTGGTCAATCAAATTATCCCGGCTGGGACTCATCAGGTGAGTTGGGACATTTCCAATAATAACGGAAATCGTGTTGTCCCGGGTGTTTATTTCGCAAAGCTTAAGGTGTGCAACGTTATTTATCACCAGAAAATCGTTGTTAATTAAACAAGAATTAATCATGAAACCGCCACGACAACCCAAATTTAAGACCAAAATCCTGTAATGGATAATGTGGGACCGCATAAAAGTTGGATTGGCCAAAAACTGAAGTTAGATTTTGAAGCTTCAGAAAAAAGCGTGTTCGCTTAACATTGAAGTTCAGGAAAAAATCGACATGAAAAAAGTTCCCGATTTCTTTATTGTTTTGAAGTTGAAAACTTCGAATGGCAGGCATGTAGGCATCAGCATAATATTTGGTATTATAGTACACATCAAACCCTGAACGGGTTTTCAATGCTCCTTTAAACAATTTTAAATTAAAGGTAGTGGTAAAGTAAGTCATAAACACCGGAAGACGAACGATACTTTTTTCTGAAGTTTGTTGATAAATAAACCTGGCATCAAAATCAAATTTCCCTATCCTGAACTGCTTATGCAGGTATGCTTTCAAAATTTCTAATGACTGATTGAATTGTGCAGGCAAAGTATCAGCCCCGATGTACAAATAATCCTGAATTTTGTA
>CAZBDF010000322.1:0-6066 GCA_964490385.1 uncultured Lentimicrobiaceae bacterium
ATAGGTGTAGAATACAATGAACTAGTCGGGGTAGGTTCAGAGCAATCAAGCGTATAGTATATCAAAGCTGAATCCAGATCAACGGAAATTTCGACCATAAGCGCATCCTGATAAAAGCCGCCCTCCAACGAAAATTCAGGTATCGGGGTAACACCAAACAGCCCTGATGATGAATTTGAAGAACCCGGTGTAGGCCCGTCAAAGTAGTTCCAGATACTTCCACCATCGGGCTGCCTGCCAAAGGAAACATCAACAGTTTGTTGGTCGAATACCCGTGAATCGATCATTAACACGCTATCTGGAGAAAACAAGGCGAGCTCCTCACCACTACCTGAAAGTTTAAAACCAACATGATTTTTACCCTGTTGCGGTTGGCCATCGGCCCATATCAATGCAAAAGCTTTGGGCAAAATAAGCATAGATTCAGGGAACTGCCACTTTTGAGGATCCGAAAAATCATCGGAAATATAAACACCTTTTAAATCAATGGTATCTTCACCAAAATTATAAATTTCGATCCAATCATCATATTCCCCATATTCATCAGGCGATACCGTTTCGTTTATCGCACAAAATTCATTGATTTTTAATGGCCAATCAAATATGTACAGTGTATCTGCCGGGTTCTTTAGCGTTGTTCCCTGGCCACGAATTGTATCAACCAGCATATAGGTCTGAGCCTGAACAGAAAAAATGAAAAGTGAAAACACAAAAATGAAAATACTTTTTAGCATAGATGGAAATTTATAGCAAAACTACAAATTCTTTACTTTTGCTGGCAACAATAAAATTACCATGCATGAAAATTAAGCATATTTCCGTTTTCATTTTCCTACTCTTTTTGCAAATTTCCGCGTTTGCTCAGTATGATTTGCCTTTTGGTTTTGAAATATTTTCGAACACCCCTGTAAGCGACAGTATGGGAAACCCGAAGATAAACCCCTGGGCCGGAGGCCTCAACGCCTGCCAATTTGGTGAGGTTGACCTTGATAATGACGGGATTAAGGATTTTGTGGTTTTTGATAGAAACGGTAATCGAACACTCACCTATAAAAACACAGGTATTCCCAATGAAATGAATTATCAATTCAATGCTGAAATGGCCGGGCTTCTACCAAGATTTGATGATTGGGTAATTTTTGCCGATTATAATATGGACGGTTTGAACGATATTTTTACTTACTCAAAGAGGTATGCAGGAGTTAAGGTTTATAAAAATAACGGACCTGGCAACAATCAATTTGAGCTGGTTGTTTTTCCTTACCTGAAGTCGGATTATGGATCAGGCTACGTCAATATCCTGGTTACTTACGCTGATTATCCGGCGATTTATGACATAGACAAAGACGGTGATTTGGATTTACTTACTTTTTGGGGGCTCGGGTCTTTTGTTGAATTCCATCAAAATCAGTCAATGGAAAAATATGGCAATGCTGATTCTCTTGATTTCAAAAAGGTTGAAAATTGCTGGGGCAGGTTTGCCGAAAGTGAAGAATCCAATGTAATATACATGGACACCTGTTTCGACCGGAGTACAACCGGCTTAGTACAGCCGCAAAAGATGCTTACAGGCGACCGGCATACGGGCTCAACTTTCATGATCTTTGATGAAAATGGTGATGGCCTGGATGACCTCTTGTTGGGCGATGTTGATTACAGCAGCCCTGCCCTACTCATCAATGGTGGAAATCCTGACGAAGCATTTATGATAAGCCACACATTTATTTTTCCGGAATATAATGAACCCATTGATCTGTTATCTTTTCCGGTGATGACCTACATTGACCTGAACAACGACAACATACGCGACCTCATCGTTTCCACTTTCGATCCCAGCCTGGTAAAATCGAAAAACATTGATAATATTTGGTATTACGAAAATATGGGCGCAGACAATCAACCGAATTTTGAACTACAACAGAAAAACCTTTTCCAGGAAGAAATGCTTGATTTTGGCGCTGGCAGTGTTCCGGTATTCTTCGATCATAATGGGGATGGTTTGATGGATATTGTGGTTGGGAATTTTGGCTACTTCGATAGCGCATACTATGGGCCCGGGATTTTTTTGAATTGCAATTACAGGTCACAGCTTGCATTACTCGAAAATGTAGGAAACGCTGTAAACCCTGCATTTCAGCTTATCGACAGAAATTATGTAAACCTGCCCGGGTACTTTTCGCAAGAAGATCCTTTGTACGCTGCATGCCCCACTTTTGGGGATCTTGATGGCGATGGCGATATCGACATGCTAGTTGGAAATGCCAAAGGCTCTTTACATGCGTTTGAAAATATTGCACCTGCAGGAAGCCCGGCAGATTTTGTACTTAAAGAATATGACTTTCAGGGAATAGATGCCGGATATTACAGCGCCCCACAGCTTTTCGATTTGGATAATGACGATTTGGCGGATTTGGTAATTGGCAAAAGAAACGGCACTATTTCTTTTTATAAAAATACAGGATCGGCAAATGCGCCTACCTTCACTTTTACTACAGACAGCCTCGGTAAAGTTAATGTCAGAAACCCTAACCTGTCGGTTTATGGCTACTGCGCCCCTCATTTTTACAAAGATGTAAATGGGGAGATTTATCTCTTTGCAGGATCAGAATTTGGGGAGATTTATTTCTATTCGGGAATCAATGAAAATTTGGATGGTGAATTTAAGCTTGTAATGAAAAACTACCAATGGATAGATGAAGGCTTGAGAAGTGCGGTCGCCATTGGCAATTTAAATAATGACGGTTACCCTGACATGATCGTGGGGAACTATTCGGGAGGACTTTCGTATTTCGATGGAACGACAGCTCCACCAGCTGGATTTACAGAACATCTTAGCTCGGACATTTTTTTCGTGTATCCAAACCCTGCCGGTAATTCCTTAAGTATCCGAACCCACGGCTCCAATAATTACGAGAGCTTAACTATCTTGATACTTGACATCTCAGGTAAGGAAGCAATGCGGATGAAAAATTTTCAATTGAAGAAAAATGTTGATATTAGCGAGCTAAGGAAAGGAATATATCTTATTAAGATTTTTGATCCGTCCAAATCAAAGCACCAAACAACCGCTACACTTAAGTTTATCAAAAACTAACAAGCATGATAAAAAAAACAATATTTACCATAGTAGCCTTCTTTTTTATTTCAATCGTAATTTCGCAGCCCCGGCCAGAAAAGGCACCACTTGATCCAAACTATAAAATCACCACCCAGGAGTTGGAGGAGATGCAGGAAAACGGAATTATCCTTCCTCCCATCAAACCAGATGTTGACCCATGGGCGAATTATTCACCTGATGGCACAAGGGAGTTTCCGCTTGTTTATGATATGCGCGACACACCCTGGCTCACTCCTGTTAAATCACAATCAGCTGGTGGATGTTGGGCTTACTCAGCAATGGGAGCGGTAGAATCGCGTTGGCTGATGTTGGGAATGGGCGAATATGATCTTGCCGACAACAACCTGAAATACTGCCATAAATATATTCCAGCGCGCAGCACGAATGGAAATCACTGGATGTCGTCCGCATATTTTGCCAGAAGGTCAGGGCCCTACTTGCAAAGCGAGACAAACCCTGGCAGTACGGATGACTGCCCAAACGATCTTAGCCCAACTTATTACATCCATCAGTCGCGTTATCCGCCACCAAATGATATGGATTTTGTAAAACAAACGGTTTTGGACTGGGGACCGGTGTGGAGCCTTTTGTACATCAACAACGACTATTACAATGCCGAAGATTACACCTACTACTATGGCGGTACACATGCTGTAAATCATGCCGGTTGCGTAGTTGGATGGAACGACACTTTACAAACCGCTGGTGGAACCGGCGCATGGATAGTTAGAAACACCTGGGGCCAGGGCTGGGGCGAAGGAGGCTACTATTATTTATCCTACTTCGATTCTCAATTTTTAAAATACAATGGTTATTGGCCCCATGTTATGGAAAACGAGGTACATACAAGCCTCTATCAGTATGATGAAATTGGTGGATATTGGGGTGTCGGTTTTGGTGGCGAAGTTGCTTATGGGCTCGTAAAATTTGAAGGCGGTGATCAGGCGACTGAAATTTCTAAAGTTGGCTCTTTCATTGTTTCCTATGGCTGTGGTGTCGAGGTAAAGATCTACGACAGTTTTTCTGATTCGCTCGAAAACCTGCTTTGCTCGATGGATGAGGTGATTTGCGAAATGCCCGGATATTACACCTTTGATCTGGATTCTACCATTACAATCCCGGCGGGTGAAGATTTTTATATCCAGGTAAAATACGATTCCAACAATCCTGACGATAGTTGGCCAATTGCTGTTGAAGATACCATTGCCACCTACGCAATGCCAGAAATTGAAACCGGCAAATTTTGGATTGGCCCAGACCCTGAGCTCTGGCCCACGGCATGGTATCAGGTGGGGCATAACACAGATTACCATTACGACCTCTGCATAAAAGCATACGCGCACGATTTATCTAATTTGAGCGGTATTATCATCTACGCTAACAGCGAAAACACACCACTCGAAAACGTTGAAATACTGCTAAAAGATGAAAATGGCAATATTGTGGATGAAACCATCACAGGTGTGGGAGGAGCTTATTCTTTTGGTACAGTGAGGAGTGGAAACTATTTTCTTGAAATTGGTGAAGGACCAGCGTGGGGTGGCGTAAACTCAACCGATGCCCTGGCAGTTGGCTTACATCAAATACCACAGAGCGGACACACACTTGAAAACATTTATCTTTTAGCAGCTGATGTTAATGGTGATGATTTTGTTGACGAAACAGACGAAGAATTGATCAAGCAACGAACCATTTCAATCATTGATGATTTTCCTGCAAGTGATTTGGTTTACAGCCAATCAATAGTTACTGTTGAAGGGGCAGCTATGATCTATAATATCCGTGTACTTTGCCGGGGCGATGTTAACGCTTCATATGAATTTGAGGGGAAATAGGAAATTGAGTAAAAAGGCAGGTATAGGGTATTGGGTACAAGGTGTATAGGGTGTATAGGGTGTATAGGGTGTATAGGGTGTATAAGACTTAAAAACTGAAATTATAACTTTTTTCCATACACACTTCCTTTGGTCATTGGCAAGATATTCTTTTTACCCATTATCAATATAAGAAAATCTCGAATCCCGCATGTGCGGGATCTTAATGTTGGAGAAACAATTAGTGAATTTAGAATACGTTTCATCCCATTTTTTTTCTTCTCTTTCCTTCAATATTCAGTGTTCGATATTCAATATTCATGGTCTAAACCCCATAAAAAAAATTCATAAATCCCATATGGTCCTGGCCTGTCCGCCCTGCCTTCTCCGGAACAGCTACGTGCAGGCAGACCGTACACTTTGGCCCCGCTTCGCCTTAGCTATGCGGAGGCAGAGCAGGCGGAGCCCGTCCAGCTTAGGATATAAGGTATAATGAACAGATCCTTCCACTGGTTTTTTTCAGTGAGAATAAATTGTAATTTTTTAGTTTGGCGTTTCGGGTTTGGAATTTTGTTATTTGAGATTTGATTTTTAGGCAGGATACCGCTCATAGGTTTCAAACACATAATTAAAACTTCCATCGGCCATTGCAAAGGGTTCTGATTTATCCACAAGTTTCCATTCATCAGCTTTTATCTCCGGAAAAAAGGTGTCAGCATCGAAGGGTTTATCCACCCTTGTGATGTAAAGTTTATCGGCCAACGGCATAAATTGCTCATAAATGGAAGCCCCGCCAATAATGAAACACGCTTCATCTATGCCACATTTCTGCACAGCTTCTTCGATTGAAAAAACCATTTCACAACCTTCAAACACCTCTTCCTTTTTATCGGTTATTACTATGCTTGTCCGATTCGGCAAAGGCCATTTGGGCAACGACAACAAAGTGTTGCGGCCCATAATAATTTTATGCCCCGAGGTCATTCGTTTGAACCGTTTTAAATCTTCGGAGATATGCCACAAAAGCTGGTTGTCTTTTCCGATGGCATAATTTTCTGCTATAGCTACTATTATTGATATCATGGTTTGTTTATTATTTTAACGTTTCACAAATACGGCTCACAGTCGTTCACT
>CAZBDF010000323.1:0-6046 GCA_964490385.1 uncultured Lentimicrobiaceae bacterium
ATCGTGAAAACTTCCGGTTGGCATAAGGTCTTGTGGGATCCAGGATTTACCGCCTTCGATTGTTTTAAGAAAAACGTTATCGCTCCAAGTAGCCTGATTAAAGCCGCCTGCCACATAACCGGTATTATCGTCTGTAAAGCATATTGAATACATTGTGTTTTGCGGTCCGTTGGAAAGTTCTGCCCAGTTGGAACCGGCATCCGTTGTTTTAAAAATAGTTCCATAACTCCCCATTGCGCAGTAAGTTTCGGAATTGATGAAAATGCCGTTACTAACATAGCGGGTTGTTCCAAAGTTAAATATTTCCTCTATCCAGGTATTACCGCCATCAGTGGTTTTCAAGAGTAATATCTCACCCGTATCACCACCCATCGCATAGCCTGTCAGGTTATCACTAAAGTAAATTGCAAACAATGAGTAATATGTGGTGCCGCTTAAAATGGTATTCCATGTGTCGCCTCCGTCAGTTGTTTTCACTATTGTTCCGTTTCCACCTGCCACAAAGCCCAGGTCTAGATCAACAAAATAAACTGAGCCAAGGCCATATTCAGAACCAATGGAAGCCGTTGTCCAGCTATTGCCACCATCGGTGGTTTTGGTTATGATACTATGAGGCATAAATGGTGTATCGCTAAATCCAACGGCAAAACCTGTGTTCTCGTTTAGAAAATAAACATCGTAATAAGCGTCAAATTCACCTAAGGCTGTGGCAGTCCAAGAACTACCGCCATCGATGGTTTTAAGGATATAGCCATTATCACCTGCGGCATAACCAGAATATTCATCAAGAAAATAAACAGTGTATAAATCTTTGTTTACACCACTTGATAAGTTCATCCAGCTTTCGCCGGCGTCAGTAGTTTTAAGGATGGTGCCGTTGTAACCTGCAGCATAACCGACATTCGCATTCGGGAAATGGACGGATGACAGGTTATAGTCTGTGGAGTTTGTTATTACAGTCCAGGAATTGCCTCCATCGGTAGTTTTAATAATAACCCCGTTCCTGCCCACAGCATACCCGGTATTAATATTTGTAAAGAAAGTTGAACTTAAATTGTTTCCCTGAGGCAGGGGGTTTTGCCATTCCCATTGCGCAAAAGTTGTAAGAGAAATGAGGGCCAGTGCGAGGGAGAGGTAGATTTTTTTCATGTTTTTACGTTTAGTTGTTTGAGTAGATTTATCAATTCCTTAAGGAGAAATTGAATAGATAAATCATAAAAGTTGAATGAGTTAGAAATGATCACCAAATATAGTTATTTTTCCGATGTGATTGGCTATTTGAAAAAGAATTTGTTTTAATTTTTTTTGAACGAATCAAACTGTCCTGAAATATACTTTGTAGATTTGGAGTCCAAAAAACTAACCCTCGATATGAAACTAAAAAAAGAATTTATACCCAAAGATTGGACCCAGCTCCAGGGATTGTTGTTCCATGATTCATTTAACAAGCGAATCGACAGGATTCGTTCACCATATATTTACAGGGGATTGTCGAATTCGAGCTACGCTCTTGAAACTTCCCTGGCGCGGATTGGTGGTTTTTACGAAGACCTCGAATTCCACCTGCTGAGGAATTTTAAAAAGTATTCGCACCGCCCTGATGTGATCAATAATACTGAATGGGACTGGCTGGCATTGGCACAGCACCATGGCTTGCCCACCCGCTTGCTCGATTGGACCTATTCGCCCTACGTGGCACTGCATTTTGCAACTTCTGAACTCGAGAAGTTTGAACATGATGGAATAATTTGGGCGCTGAATTACGAAGCCCTAAAAGATTATTTACCGGATAAACTACAGAAGGAACTTCATAAGGTCGGATCGAATAGTTTCACGAGTGAAATGCTTGGCAGGGTTTATTCAAGCCTCTCGGACTTATCGGAAGAAAAAAATGAATTTGTTGTGGCTTTCGAGTCTCCATCGCTCGATAACAGGATTGTTAACCAGTTCGCGATATTCACATTTATGTCGCATGCCACTTCATTGCTTGATGAATGGTTGCTGGATAAACCTGATTTGTATTTCAGGATTGTAATTCCTGCCGAAATGAAATGGGAAATCAGGGATAAGCTCGACCAGGTGAACATCAACGAAAGGGTTCTTTTTCCGGGGTTTGATGGCTTGTGTAAGTGGTTAAAGAGACACTATTCGCCGAAATGACCAATGATAAAATGTTGAGCGAAACGAAATCCCGCTTATGCGGGGATAAAATGCGAAAATGATGAAATGCGAAAATGTTGCGCAAACCAAGATCTCGCCTTTGGGAGGGGAATGTCAGGTTTATGTTCACTGTTGACAGAACAATTAAAGTTTCTATTTCCAACTACATCATTGAACTTCAAATGGATTTATTAAAGATAATCCCTTAATGTTTTTAAAGTCTTTTGTATTGCGGCTGACTAATTCTAAATCATAAAGAATGGCTGTCGCTGCAATTATGGCATCAGGCAATTTGATGTTGGATGTTTTGCGAATTTCTGCGGTTTTGTTTTTTATCGTCTGTTCTAGTTCAATCACAAAACTATCACTAATAAAGCTTTGTAAAACTTGGATGTCCTTTTTAGATTTAGTTTTCCAACAGAGTAGTTCGATTTCGGTTATTGCAGAAATCACAGGAGGTGATTTCAAAAGCAAACTATCAATATACTTTTCAGCATTTGGCGAGAATTGCTGTTGTAAATAATAAATGACAATATTTGTGTCCCAAAGGTATTTCATTCCCAAGAGTTACGCAGGTTCGTTAATTGTTCATCAATATTATCAAGCGGCTGTTTTTTCATGGCACCCTTGTATTTACTTGGCCAGTCGTTTGAGGTTACCGGATCAAAAGCTTGTTTCCGTACCCTGATAAGGCTTAACATTTCTAAATCTTTAAGTAGATTTATTGCTTTATCGTTGATGATTTCTATTGTTAAAGTTTGCATTTTTGCGCTTGATTTATCCTAATGTTATTAGCATGCTTTTTTCAAAGGTAGGTATTTTTAACTTTAAGTGTAACGAGAGAATAAAGGTATTGTTTTTAGATTCCTGTTTATCAGGCTCAAATTGAGTTTTAAGTAAGGGGTTCGTTTGGATTACCGATCGCCGATTATGCCGAGCTATGCTCGAGCATGCACGAGGCTTTGCCTCGGCACCGATCACCAATCACCAATCACCAATCACCGATCACCGAATACCGATCACTGATTACCTGCCACCTTCTTCCTCAATCCCAAACTTATAAACCGTCCCTGTTTCATATTTCTCCCCAGGCCTCAATACCACCGATGGAAAATCAGGTTGATTTGGTGAATCGGGGTAATGCTGGGTTTCGAGACAAAAGCCTGAGTGCTTGTTATAAGCTTTTCCTTGCTTTCCTGTCAGGCTTCCATCCAGGAAATTGCCCGTGTAAAACTGAACTCCAGGCTGATCTGTGTAAACTTCCATCATCCTTCCGGATTTTGGCTCAGTTACTTTTGCGGCCAAACGTATTTTTTTTCCATCAAAATCATTTAACGCCCAGGTGTGGTCGTAGCCACCGTCAACTTTTGCAATTCGTGAACCAATAGAGTGGGGAGTGGTAAAATCCATGGCCGATGCTTTCACTTCACGAAGTTCACCTGTCGGGATTAAAGCCTGGTCAACCGGAATATAACGATCAGCCATCAATTGTAAATGATGGTCGAGGATATCGCCATTTCCCTGCCCTTTCAGGTTGAAGTAGCTGTGATGGGTCAGGTTTACAACGGTAGCTTTGTCGGTGGTGGCTTCGTAGTTAATTTTCAGTTCATTTTTGTTGGTCAGCGTATAAGTAACTTTCACATCAAGGTTTCCCGGGTAGCCTTCTTCGCCATCTTTGCTCAGGTAGTTTAAAATCACTCCTGCTTTTTCTGGGAAAACAAATTCTTCGGCATCCCAAACAACCTTGTCAAAACCTTTTACACCACCATGTAAATGATTAGGCCCATTGTTTGTCGCCAGCTTATAAGCAGTTCCATCCAGTTCAAACTCTCCCTTTGCAATCCGGTTTCCATACCTGCCCACGATAGCACCAAAATAGGGAGTATCGCCAAGATATTGTGGCAAGTTATCGTAGCCTAAAACAACATCTTCAGTTTTTCCATTTTTATCAGGCACCAGCAAATGGGTAACAATCCCGCCATAATTGATCAGTTTTACGGTCATGCCATTTTCATTCTTCAGGGTGAATTGAAAAATTTCTTTTCCATCCACTTCCCCGTAAAGTTCTTTTGTTAAATTCATTTTTATATCTGATGTTTGTTTACCAGGATTATTCTGACAGCCAGCCATTACAAGCAAAACCAAAAATACCCAAAATGGATTGTAAATAGAATGAGTCATAATCAAAAATTATTTGGAGATCACATTGGCAAAAATAAGGATTTTCCTGTTTTAAATAGGGTTAGTGTAGAAACTTTCTGCCCATATTTTTGTGTATTTTCGCCACTTCAAAAATTCAGCACTAAAACTAAAAAACTATGAACGGCGGAATGGGTTTTGCTACAATCGACTACATCATTTTTATTGCTTACGCTATACTCATATTGAGTATCGGCTTGTTTGTTTCCCGAAAGAAAAAAGGTGTTGAACGTAATGCTGAAGATTATTTTTTGGCAGGCAAAACCCTTCCCTGGTGGGCAATTGGAGCTTCGTTAATTGCTGCAAACATTTCTGCCGAACAAATGATCGGGATGTCAGGCTCAGGTATGGCCATTGGCCTTGCCATTGCCAGCTACGAATGGATGGCTGCAATCACATTGATTATTGTAGGTAAATATTTCCTTCCAGTTTTCATCGAAAAGGGGCTTTATACCATTCCGCAGTTTATCGAAAAACGATACAGTACCAACCTGAAAACCATCCTGGCCGTATTTTGGATCGGACTCTTTATTTTTGTAAACCTCACTTCGGTTTTGTTCCTTGGCGGCAAGGCAATCGATACGATTCTTGGTAATGGTGACGGAAGTATGATTTTCCCGGCCATCATTGCCCTGGCTTGTTTTGCTGCTGCTTATTCCATTTATGGCGGATTGGCTGCCGTTGCCTGGACCGACGTTGTACAGGTTACTTTGTTGGTTATTGGCGGTTTTATTACCACTATTATTGCACTCAACCATGTTACTCCCGATGGTGGTATTTTTCAAGGGCTTTCGCATGTGTACGAAACTGCCGGCGATAAGTTTCATATGATCCTCAAAAAAGACAACCCTGAATTTATGAACCTGCCCGGTGTCGCCGTATTGATTGGTGGTATGTGGGTGGCAAATCTTTACTATTGGGGTTTCAATCAGTATATTATCCAGCGAACCCTTGCAGCAAAGAGTTTAAAGGAAGCTCAGCGCGGGATCATGTTCGCTGCTTTCCTGAAGCTGCTCATTCCTTTATTTGTGGTCGTTCCCGGAATTATTGCCTATGTGATGTTTACCGATCCTGCTGGTACCGCGATGATTGATGGTGTTAAAGATGCCTTTACCAAAGCAGATGGATCGATGAACTATGATAAAGCTTATCCCTGGCTCATAGATACTTTTATTCCTGCCGGTCTGAAAGGTCTTGTTGTGGCTGCGCTGGCTGCGGCAATTGTGTCGTCCTTGGCATCGATGATTAACTCTACAGCCACCATTTTTACCATGGATATTTACAAACCTTATCTCGAGAATAAAAAGGCCAAAAATAAAGATGTTACCGTTGGTAGGATTTCGGGAGCACTTGCTTTGCTAGTTGCAGTTTTTGTTGCCCCGGCATTGGGTAATATCGATCAGGCTTTTCAGTACATCCAGGAATATACAGGGCTGGTAAGTCCCGGAATCCTTGCTGTGTTTATGCTGGGATTGTTCTATAAAAAAGCTACCAACAAAGGTGCTATCATCGGTATCCTGGTTTCTATCCCTGTTGCCTTATTGCTAAAAGTTCCTTCGCTTGAGTTGCCGTGGATGGACCAAATGTTCTACACTTTCCTTATCACCATGGCTGTAATCGCGCTTGTGAGCCTTTCGACCAACAAAGCGGATGACGATCCCAAAGGAATCTCACTGACAAATAAAAT
>CAZBDF010000324.1:0-6046 GCA_964490385.1 uncultured Lentimicrobiaceae bacterium
GTATGCTTACGAACTGCCCCTACCTTCTCTTATCGAAAAAAAGCAACGACTTAACATGACTCCTATCATTTTTACTAATTTTAACCCATGATTCAATTTACATTAAACGGAAAGACCACCGAATACAATGGTGACCCCAATCGCAGCCTACTCAATTACCTGCGTGAAGACAAACATATTTGTTCGGTAAAAGACGGCTGCTCAGGTCAGGCAACATGTGGTGCTTGCATGGTGGAGATAGACGGAAAAGCCCGACTGTCGTGTACGACAAAGATGAAATCACTGGCATCGAAAACGACAATAACATGCGAAGGGATTCCTGAACCTATCAGGGATATCATTGCAAAAGCATTTGTAGAAAAAGGTGCGGTGCAATGCGGGTTTTGTACACCGGGTTTAATAATGCGCACAAAAATTTTATTTGCAGAAAATCCGAACCCAAGCCGCCAGGAAATTACAAAAGCGATAAAGAATAATCTTTGCCGATGCACAGGATACATTAAAATTGTGGATGCAATCGAAGATGCCCTTCAACAATTGCATAAATCTGTCCAATCAAGTTTACCAAAATCAAGTGGCAAAATTGGCACACGCCATCCGAAGTACCAGGCTTTGCAACTTGCTGTGGGTTCACATAAATTTGTAAATGATATTTTCATAGATGGAATGTTGCATTCGGCACTTCGGTTCAGCGATCACCCACGGGCAAAAATCATCAGCATCAATACTGAGGAAGCGCAGAAAATTGAAGGTGTAATCAGAATATTTACTGCAAGTGATATTCCCGGAAAGAAAAATACAGGCTTGATTTTTAAGGACTGGCCATTAATGATTGGCGAGGGAGAACTGACACATTACATTGGCGATGTAATTGCAGGAGTTGTTGCCAACGACCGGGAAACCGCCCGCAAAGCGGCTGCTTTAATAAAAATAGAATATAAAGTTCTTCCGCCAGTTACTGATCCACAAGAAGCACTTTCTGCCAAAAGCCCAAGGGTACATCCTGGGCAACCTAACCTCCTCGATACCTGCATTATTAAGCGGGGTGAGCCTGACAATGATTATGCGCAATCGTGTTTTACGGCAAAAGGTAATTTTGAAACCCAGCGCATCGAACATGGTTTTTTGGAGGTGGAATCTGCTGTAGCAACTATTGATGATGATTGTTTAAAGCTTTTCAGTCAGGGGCAAGGTGTGTATGTCGATCAAATGCAGATAGCATCAATACTGAACCTGCCCGAAGAAAAGATAAAAATTTCCCAGGTTGCAACCGGTGGAGGTTTTGGAGGCAAAGAAGACCTCACCGTTCAAGGGCATGCTTCCCTTTTTGCATGGAAATTAAAAAAGCCGGTAAAGCTTACTTTGAACCGTGAAGAATCCATCCGTATGCATCCCAAACGGCATCCCATTGGCATGAAGATGAAAGTGGCTTGCGACAAAAACGGAAACCTTACAACTCTCATCCTTGATGCCATTGGCGATACAGGAGCTTATGCTTCGGTTGGCAACAAAGTAATGGAAAGGGTAGCAGGGCACGCTACAGGTGCTTATCAAATTCCAAACGTCAGCATACAATCAAAAACAGTTTACACCAACAATATTCCCTGCGGGGCCATGCGTGGTTTCGGTGCCAACCAGGTAACTTTCGCCCTCGAAAGCCTGGTGGATGAATTGTGTGAAAAAGGGAATTTCGATAGGTGGGAATTCCGCTTTCGCAATGCATTGAAAAAAGGAAGTGTAACCGCTACCGGGCAAATCTTGCAAGAAGGCGTTGGCGTGCGTCAAACGCTGGAAGCAATTAAAGATGATTTCTACAAAGCTAAATACGCCGGCCTGGCCTGTGGGATTAAGAATTCGGGTGTGGGCAACGGTATGATTGATGACAGCCATGTTAAGATTGAGTTCCAACAAGATGGCCGGGTATTGATTAGTCATGGATGGAGCGAAATGGGCCAGGGCGTACATACCATGGCATTGCAGGTTTTTTGCGAGGAAACAGGATTTGATCCTACAATGGTTGAAGTCCAAGTAGAAACCCAGGATAAACTAAAAACCGGCATGACCACTTCTTCGCGGGCAACGGCCTTAGCTGGAAATGCGATTATCGATGCCTGCAAAGCCATTAAAGAAGACTTGAAGAAGTTGACTTTTGATGCTTTGAAAGGAAGGACATATTTCGGAAAATACGTTTGTGACTGGACAACAAAACCCGGGGCTGAAACCGATAAGGTGATCACGCATTTTGCCTATGGTTATGCAACACAGTTAGTCGTTCTTGATGATGAAGGTAAAATTGAAAAAGTGGTAGCTGCACATGATATCGGAAAAAACCTGAACCCAACACTTTTCGAAGGGCAAATTCATGGTGCTGTGCACATGGGATTAGGCTATGCCCTGAGTGAAAACCTCCCAATGGTTGATGGTCAATTGGTAAGCGATAAACTAAGGGATTGTGGCATTTTGAGAGCACATGAAATGCCTGAAGTTGTGGCAAAAGCTGTTGAAGTTAAAGATCCTGTTGGGCCTTATGGTGCTAAAGGGATTGGGGAAATTGGGCTGGTACCCACTGCAGCGGCAGTTGCCAACGCATTTTATCAATTTGATGGATTGAAAAGATATGAGCTGCCTTTGAAGCCCATTAATAGAACAATAGCACGAAAAACCTAATAAAACGAAACATGTATGGAAACGTTGGATAAAAGTTTTATAAAGGAATTAAAATCAGCAATTTTACAAAGCAGGTATCATGCTGCCCATGCAGTGAACAAAGAACTCATCAGTCTATATTTTGATATAGGTAAAAAGATTAGCAATAAGACCAAAGAACTGGCCTGGGGTAGCAAAGTACTTGAGCAAATATCAAAGGAGTTACAAAATGAACTACCTGGGTTAAAAGGATTCTCTGCAGGAAATCTAAAGAAAATGAAAGGCTTTGCAGAGTTTTGGTTTGGATACTTATCAATTGGTTCGACAGTGTCGGGCGAAATACAAACTACTGATAAACAAATCAGTTCATCACAGTCGGGTGAGTTTATTGCGGCATTCCTTTCCGTTGGGTTTTCACATCATTACCTTATTGCTTCCAAGTCTAAATCCACAGAAGAAGCCCAATTTTACATCTATAATTTACAAAACAACGAAATCGATTCCATCGCGGTATTAACAAGATGTTTGCGAAGCTTCCAAAGTAGCTATGTAAATTAGGTAATTTGAAAATGATAATTTGGAACTTAATGATATGATAATTGAGAAAGTAATAATAAATGAAGAGCAATGCCAATTAACGGCTGACATTATTGGCAGACTAAAACTACGTGATGATTTTTACCAAAGGGAATTTTTAAACTCTGGGCTGGACAGGGAAACCCAATACCGGATGCTGTTTTATGCCGTTGCCATTTGTCATCAAACCCACATTTTGCATCATCCCGGTTTTAACCTTTGGGGATGGGATTACCTGGAACATGCTTTTTTGGATTTAGCTAAAAACAAACCCGAGTTGATAAATCCGGCGTATTCATCCGAAGTATCGGTAAATAAACTTGTTGATGAACTGAAGCCTTTCTTTTCCTTTGACGGACATCCAGATAACTGCACCTTGGACAGACTCGGGGAACGGGCGGAATTAATGATTGAAGCATCCAATTTAATTGATGAGAAATTTGGTGGTCAGATTACCGGGATGATAAATTCCACCGGGCAAAAGCTTTACAACGACGGAAAGGGAATGTACGAGGTGCTTGCGAAAATGGAGGCCTTTTCCGATCCATTTCAAAAAAAATCAACCTTCCTCATAAAATTATTGGAAGAAGCCTCCTTACTTAAAATTGAAGACAGTATAAACTTCATACCTATTATGGATTACCACATGCAACGGGTATTGTTACGCCTGGGTTGTGTAGTGATTATCGATAAGAATCTTCACCAGCAATTAATTGAACGAACGCCTATGGATTCGGACGAAGCAGTTCGGTCAGCCTGCATCGAAGCTTTCAAAAGTATCGCAGACCATTCGGGATATCCTGTGACTAAAATGAACGATTTCTTTTGGTCGCTGGGCAGAAGTTGCTGTAACGAAACTACGCTGTGCCAGGATGGAATTTGTGACAAGAGCCCTTGTACACTGACACAAATCGTCGATATCAAATCACACAAAAATTGTATTTTTGAAAAAATATGCAAAGGATATCAGGATGAAAGCTATAGAAACCTTTGGCAACCAATAGTGAAAACACATTTTTATTAATTATGGAAAATGGAGTAATGGAGTAATGGAGTAATGGAGTATTGGAGTATTGGAGTAATGGAGTAATGGAGTAATGGAGTAATGGAGTATTGGATTGTTGGTGCACCATACTTATGAATATGCTTTGGTGGATAAAGGAAATATTGAGATAATGGAAATTCAGAAAATTGGTATATCGAAAAATAGAATATGGGCAAGTGGCATCTTTCAAATGACCAGCACCATGCGGAAGATCCGAAAACTGGCACTGTTTAATTCTTCTCGATCAAGCACTGACTCTACACACAAATTCAACCTGTTCAGCAATTTTATAAGACTCACCTTCCTTATGTACCCTATGTACCCTATGCACTCTATACACCCAATGCACCCTATCCCCCCTATTCCCCCTATAAACCCTATACACCACACACACCCAATACACCATATTCCCTATACCTTTTAACCTATACCCACCAACCATGAGCCTCTATTTAAAAAACGCAACATACATTGATTGGGAGACACTGGAGTTCAAAAAGTCTCATATTTTAGTTGGGTCCGGTGTTAATGGAAAATTAAGTTTTGTGGAATCGATACCACTAAAAATCCATGCTGACCATGTAATTGAGTGCGCTGGAAAATATGTAACCAAATCATTTGGCAATGCCCATCATCACATCTATTCAGCTTTGGCACGGGGCATGCCCCCACCCCAATCGCAACCAGAAAATTTCTATGAAATACTGAAATACATCTGGTGGAACCTGGACAAAAAACTTGACCTTGATATCATCGAAGCCAGCGCATTGTATGCGGCTGCCGAAAGCCTCAAATCAGGAGTTACTTTTATTATCGATCACCATGCCTCTCCATTTGCAATTGATGGATCATTGGAAACCATTGCAGGTGCTTTCGAATTCGTTGGCCTTTCTCATTTGCTGTGCTACGAAATCTCCGACAGGGACGGCACCCAAATTGGCCTGGAAGGATTTTCACAAACCGAACAATACCTGAAATCAGCCCAGGGGCTGGTTGGCTTACACGCTTCATTTACCGTAAGCGACCATACGCTGAACCGCGCCTCATTGCTGTGTGATAAATTTAATACCGGAGTACATATTCATGTTGCCGAAGATGAGTACGATCAGAAGCATTGCGAAATGAACCATAAGCAGCGAGTTGTAGAAAGACTGAACGGGCATAATCTGGTAAACAATCCAAAATCAATTCTGGCACACTGCCTCCACTTGAATGCTGCTGAAAAAAAGATCATCAGAAACTCACCAACCTGGGTTGTACAAAATACCGAAAGCAACCTGAACAATGGCGTAGGTAATTTTAATTCTGAAGGATTGGGGCCGAACATTATGTTGGGCACCGATGGCATGCACAACGACATGATCCGCAGCGCACAATGGGCCTATTTTGCAGGAAAAAACCATGATAACATCAGCCTTGAGGATGCATATCGCCGTTTCAGAAATGTGAATTATTATCTTGAGAGCAACAAGTTTACCAGTGACGGCCAAAACAATCTTGTGATCCTCGATTACAATCACCCTACTCCTTTCAACCAGGAAAATTTCATTGGTCATTTCATTTATGGCCTCTCATCCAAAAATGTACAATATGTCGTATCAAAGGGTAACGTTGTGGTGCGTGATTACAAATTAGTTTATATGAACGAGGATGACATTTTGGGCTACGCCCGCGAAATGGCGAAAAAGCTGTGGGGGAAGATGAAATAGATTCTTCACTTTGTCGCGTTACTATAGACAACTATTTACAGGGTATTGAAATGGAAATGAATAAAAAGAC
>CAZBDF010000325.1:0-6042 GCA_964490385.1 uncultured Lentimicrobiaceae bacterium
GGCCTGAGTTTGTAATAATCATTACAGGAAGCTCTTCCAACTGACAGTTATAACCAGAAATAAATATACTAGCTTCACCAGGGATTATATTTGGCTCAGTAAATTCAATGACTGCCTGGCCAGTTTCATCAGTGGTTGCTATTCCATAAGTTACCCCATCCTTTACAAAAACACAATCAATAGCTTCGGCAGGGCTTCCATTTCCTGTAAGGTTAACAGTGATAGATGTAACACCTAATGGCAATGCATCCTGGTAATCGGCAGTGATGTCCATAGGTTCGTCAGCCCAGAAACGTACGGCAGCATCACCCAACAGGTTGCAGTCGTAGAAGTTCCAGCGCAGGGCACCTTCTTCATGCTGTCCGGGAGCTGTTACCCATGGGGCAGTTTCGATACGTGCCATGGTGTAGGCCATTCCCAGGCGGCTTTCTTTTTTATCGTAATAAGCATCCACAAGTTCGCGGTTGATGTGTCCTGCCGGGCCTTCCGTTTGGCCTTCGTTAAACCAGCCATAACGTGAATTCATATAAACGGCAACAGCCATTTTATCAATACCAATCATTTTCTCGGCAATACAATCGTTGTCGTCAAAAGCACCGCAAATACAGCCGTGCGAATAAATCAGGGCATAATTGTGTGTTACCCCATCCAGCGGGCCAAAATTTGAATTGGTGATGTCGCTGTTATAAAACTTCATGGTGTAGTTGGAATTGGCGTGCCCAACATGATGGATGAATGAAGTTCCCTGGTTCATCTGGTTTTTTAAATCACTTGCTGACCATGAACCTTCGCTTTCGTATAATTTTTCAATGTTTTGAGTTTCCGGGATACCATTTGTTGTGTAACCATTGTCTTCGTGGTAGCCAATCAAAAGTTCGAGATAATCGGATCCCCAGGTTTCGGGTGGGTCGTAAAGCCATTCGCCAACCAAAAACGGGTTGTCCAGTTCACCCAAAACAGGGCTTTGCTGGTACATGATGGTTTTGTTCAGCAGCGCATCAAATTCGGCCTGGGTTGAAACCGAAAACCTTCCGATGCCAATTTCGGGAAGCAGGTCGTCTTCACCAATCTCTCCCCATTTGCTGTTTCCATTGTCATTCCATGTGCCATCGAGGGCGCAGAAATAGAGGTCGGCAGGAATGTTACTATCTTCATAAACTGAGGATGATTGAACATGGCAATAAAACCCACGGTAGGGAACATGTTCCACATCTCCACCCAAAGTAACGTGCTGGATGCCGTGGTCCTGGTATTCCTGGATGATGTAATTCCTGATCTTTTCAGGATTGTCCTGGCCAGTCATGCTTGAATAAATATCTTCGGTAGTGGCGATTTGTGCGATAATTCCGCGTGGTGCATAAAAATCGACCAAGAGTTGAAAGTCATCAGCAAACTGCGCTGGTGTAACGATGATCATTTGGTAATCGTCGCCACGGGTTTCTTTTACAGGATAAGCAGAGATGGCTTCAGTATTTTGGGCGAGGTTTGCTACCCTTTTCAAAACCTCAGCACCTGAATGCAGGTTTTCTAAAGCTTTAGTGGCTTTTTCATCATTAGCGGAGTTAATCCTGATGGTAAGTGATTTGTAATAAGAAACCTGGCCTGTTGCCGGATTGTATTTTACGGGAGTAAACGCCGTCATCGCGACAGCATAACCATTTAGAAATTGCGTGGTGAGTTCGCCTTCAGGGCTTTTGGGATAGCTGGCATCTTTTTGATAAACTGCTTCTTTAAAAGCAAAAATTCCCGAACCGCCTTTGGAGATGGGTTGGGAATGCTGCATGGGATAGAGTTGATAAAAGCCTTCAAGAATAACTTCTTCGCCGGGAATGATTTCGATTTCCCTCGCTGCATGGCCTGGGGGCAGCAACAGAGAAACGCTAAAATAAGGAAGCATCGGCTCCCCTGAAACACCCGTTAGCATAGCATTTTCGAAGTTAATGATTTGAAATCCGTCAGCTTCCGAAATTTGTGGTTCTCCAAATTGGTAGCTTTTTTCGGTTACATCAGCAAATGCAATGCTGCTTAGAAATACAAGAATTGTTAAAGACAGTAAAAGTTTTTTCATTTTTGTTAATTGGTTTTTATGAAATAAGCAAAGAGGGAAGTATCCCTCTTTGCTTTCTATGAACAATAGTTTACAAAGAAATATTATTTATTAATAATCAATTTTTCGATTTTACGGGTATTGCCGGTTTTCACTTCCACAAAGTAAACTCCATTATCGAGTTGTGGGGCATTCACCAAAACCTGGTTTTGTCCGTCGGTGGAGGTTTCAAAAACTGTTTTCCCTGTGAGGTTAATGATCTTCACGGTTGAAGCAGTTCCATCATTTTTAAAACTCAGGGTGAAGGTTCCATTGCTTGGATTAGGAGAAACCGAAATTCCCGATGTAGAATTCATGTCATCAATCCCAACGCAATCATCCACTTCAATTTCAAAGGCCTCCGAGAAGTCTCCTTCGCCGCAAGGGTTTATTCCCTGAACGGTTAAAGTTGCCATTCCAATATAAGCATCGGACCATTCGATGTTGACCATCATTTCCTCTCCGGTAATTTCTCCGGCTTCAGCAGGGTCAAGCATCCAGTAATAGGATTCGGAATATCCAATTTCATCCGTTGAATAGACATTTGAACCACCTTCACAAACCCAATCGTCACCGCTAATCATTCCGGCAGCCATTGGCATTGGCATAAAACTCAACTCCATATCATCGGTCATGGTTGTACCGCCATCACCATATGCGGTAATGCTAAGTGTAACCATCCCGTTCAGGTAATCATCGGCACTTGGGGTATAAACGGCATCCATACTTGTATTGTCATCAAAAGTACCGCTTCCACTTGTTTCCCACATCAGGGAATTATAATTCTGCGCATATGCATTGGTTTCATAATCCATTCCTACGCAGGATTGATAATTGCCCCCGGCATTCACACTCATGATTCCGTCATTCATGGCAGGTAATTCAATATAATCAACCCAGGCGCAGTCATCGCCACCTGTTACATACACATCTTTGGCATAAACCCAGCGGAAAGTATGTTCACCTTCGGTAACGGCATAGGCAACCCTGCCCCAGGCAACAGTACCTGCCCACTCATCTTTTTTACTGTTATCAATATAAAACTCCATGTAGTCGTATCCATCTTCGGAACTTACTTTGCGATAAAAAGAAATACTATCAGGGCCTGCAACTTCGATTGTAAGTTTCATTTCAGTGGAAGCGTCATCGGGAATAGTTCCAGATTTGGCTGTATATGTTCCTTCGTAAGCTCCTGAACTTTCAATGGTCCAGTCGGCATTTCCAGCAAACTCCCATCCGTATTGGCTAAAATCACCGGTTTCGAAATCTTCGACGATGAGGCCAATTTTTGGGAAGAAAGAAGCTTCAAGGTTATAATAACCTGAAGTAACCTCATACATCAGTTCTACTGATGAGCCAATCGCAGCTTCAGCATCAACAGTGATGTTAAAGGTTGCTGTAGTTGTTTGATTTGCTTCCAGTGTACCAAAATCATAGGAAGCCGAATTGATGGTAATATCGGTGCTGGTGGTAGAGAGCATGGCCATGGCAGCAGTGGCATCAACCTGTCCCATATTGGAAGTTTCAATTAAAATATCGGCAGTTTCACCCGGGTCGAGGCTGCCATTGCTATTTCCTCCATTATCAACAATTGTGAAATTTTCAACCATCAGGTTAACACCATTGGCGGTAACTTCAAAGCTACTTTCCCATGCTTCGTCTGAATTAGAGGCCGTTAGTATAAGTTTGATGCTTTCGCCACCGGGGATATTATTTGCCACATCAAAAGCGAAGGCATCTTCCATTTCAATCACATCTTCGATGTTGAAGTTGCCAAAATATTCGGTATTGTCAGTTATGGTAATGTATTCTGATCCTGTTGAGAGTTCAACGGTAATATCATCAGCAGGTTCATCACTAAAATTACCCATGGAGAGGGTAAGCATTACTGATTCAGCAGGATCCAATTCGCCGTTGTTGTTTCCGGATTCATCGTTGATGCTGTGTGAATAATAACTTGGGCCGGGTAACGAGGTTGCTTCAACGGCTGCAAGGGCATTAATTCTTCCGGAACCGGTATTGTTATTTTTTCCAGGAGTAAGGACTACGGTAGTTTCTTCAATAGTTTGACAGATTTCAGCAGGTGTAAGTGTGTTATTTTTTTGAAGCATCAGTGCTATCATCCCGGCGTTTGCAGGTGTAGCCATTGATGTTCCACTCCAGCCGGATTCGTAACCGGTATTGCTGTAATGTGCAAGGGATTTGATATCGGAACCGGGTGCACATACGTCAGGGCGTATCAGGCCCATTCCGGGAGTGTAAGCATAATCGTTATAAGGGTTAATATTTTCCCATTCGCAGGGGCCGCGGCTCGAAAAGCCTGACAAATTATCACTACTGGTTGTTGAACCAATACAGATAATTCCGGATATTCCGCCTGTCAGGGTTTGATCGGGGTGGAGCCATGCCGGAGGCAAGTCGCCGGGAGTTCTGACGTTGTCTGGAATTGGAAAGCTTCCCTGGTCCTGACCTTCATTTCCGGCAGCAATTGAAGCAAGTACACCTGCAGCCATCGAATTATCAAAAGTTTGACGCCAAACTGTGCGGTTAACTCCCCATGCATGTTGCCATCCCAATGAAAGGCTCATAACATGTGCGCCGTTTTCGACACTAAATTCAACGGCAGACCAAACACCACTTTCACTTCCGCCACCGCCTGCATCGAGTACCTTGCAGCACATAATTGTTGCTTCGGGGGCAACGCCGGTTTGCGAACCTGCAGTTCCGTCGCCGGCTACTGTACCCGAACAGTGTGTCCCGTGTCCGTGGTCATCCATCGGATCGTTGTCATTATTTACAAAATCATAGCCATGGTTAGGATATTCTTCGCTTTCCCAAACGTGGTCTTCTAAATCATAGTGATCGTAGTTAACCCCGGTATCAATTACTGAAACAATGATGCCTTCGCCATTAAAACCAAGTGCCCACACATCGTCGGCATTTATCTTCAACACGTTCCAGGTAATTTCGCGGCCACCGCCGAGATTACCTTGTTCCGGCTTCCTGTTCTCGTATTCCTTTGGATCGAGGAGTACTCTGTACTCATCATAATCGATGCTTGCAATATCGTTGCGCTTCGAAAGTGTTTCAATAGCCGAAGGTGTAGCATAGCAATTAATCACATTGGCAATCCAATAGGTGGTTACCTGTTCAACACTTTTAGATCGTTGGAGGTCGTTGAGGTCTGCCACAATACCTTCCTGCGACAAGCTGGTAAATTGTTTTAAAACCGATATTACATATTCGCGTTTGTCGGCTTGCCTCATTGTTTCTACTTCTTGAAAAAGTGCTTGTGAATCGAACTGTTCACTGAGGGTGATATTGATCCTGATTAAATTATCGGATGCAGAGCTTTCAATCTTTTGTTTTAAGTGGGTGGTAATGGTTTCACTTCCGGTGACAGATTGGCTAAAACCGGACATTAAAAACGCTGCGATGAGCAGCAGTGTAGAAAGTTTTCTCATAAAAAGTATCTATTTAGATTGTTAAAGTATTTACTTAGACCCCTATGGGTTGGAATGGTTGCCCGAGAGGCTTGTTTTTAATAAGGTTTTTTGAAAAATGATTGGTTAGTATCAGTTGTAAATGAGTTTCAGTTAATTAAATTAGTAATTTTAGTTGTGTTAGTATGATGGGGCAAAGTTACATTCTTTATTGTAACAACCTGAAACTTTAGGCTTTGTTAAGTCTTTTATTGCCAACAATTACTTACATGATTGATAGATTTGCCAAAGTTGAAATATCGTTCAAAAGAAAAGTCATTGATGGTCGTTGATGGTCGTTGATGGTCATTTGTTGTCATTGATGGTCGTTGATGGTCATTGGTTGTCATTTGTGGTCTTTGGTAGTCATTTGTTGTCATTGATGGTCATTGGTTGTCATTGGTTGTCATCCCGAAAAGTAGAAAATCTTTGATTTTCGTAACTTTTCGAGGATGCACGAAAAACTATGAAATC
>CAZBDF010000326.1:0-2654 GCA_964490385.1 uncultured Lentimicrobiaceae bacterium
GGAAATATCCGTTTGCATGACCCTTACCATTCTGGGTGCGATCAATAGCAATTTTGAGGCAACGCCGCAAAGTGGTATTGCGCCACTCACGGTTCAGTTTACTGATTTGACCACGGGTGGCCCCACAAGCTGGCAATGGGATTTCGATTTCGATGGGATTATAGATTCGGAAGAGCAACATCCCGAATGGATTTATCCCGAACCCGGCCTTTACACAGTTTCACTTACGGTGAGCGATGGCGAGAATGTGGACGTTGAAACCAAACAAAATTACATTTCAGTTACCGACATACAATTGCTCGAACTCTCTGCCGGCTGGAATGACATATCATCCTATCTCATCCCCAACAATCCTGACATTGAAAACCTGGTGGATCCTGTTTCTGGTGAACTGATCATTTTGCAAAACCTGGAAGGATTTTATTATCCAGCTGCCAACACCAACACCCTGGGTAACTGGGATAACGAAAGCGGTTATTTCATAAAAATGAATAATCCGGCATCATTGAGTATTGAAGGTGCATTTATTCCCAATCCGGAGGTTCAACTGGAAAGCGGATGGAACCTCATTCCTGTTTTGAGCAAAACCCCGGTATCAATCACCAAGCTGTTTGGCGCTAACCTTGGCAAGATTAAAATAGTTAAGGATGGTGTTGGGACCAACATATACTGGCTCGAACAGGGCATCTTCTCCCTGCAGGAACTCACACCCGGCGAAAGTTATTTTGTCAAAGTTTCTGAAGGATTTACAATGTCGTATTCCGGAGTTAATGATTTTTCCTGTGGAGATGTATTTGTTGATGAAAGGGACGGGCAGGAATACGAAACTGTTCAGATTGGCGACCAGTGCTGGATGGTAAACAACATAGCCTACCTTCCAAATGTTAGTCCATCTTCTGTAGGTTCAGATACTGAAGCCTTCCACTATGTTTTCGACTACCAGGGAAGTGATGTTGAGGAAGCTAAAGCAACGCAAAACTATCAAAGCTATGGTGTGCTTTACAATTGGCCAGCTTCATTGGATGTATGCCCGGAAGGGTGGTACTTGCCCGCTGATGAAGAATGGAATGTATTGACAGATTATTTGGATGGTTTAAATGTTGCGGGGGGCAAAATGAAAAGTATCCGCACCGAACCTGAGCCACATCCACGATGGAACAGCCCGAATACAGGAGCCACAAACGAAAGTGGTTTTACAGCCTTGCCGGGAGGAAGGCGATTTTCTGATAATACCTTTGACGAACTTGGTGTTGTGGGCGACTGGTGGTCCTCTACCCCGGATGGTGGGTCAAATGCAAAAGGCAGGTCATTATCACATATTGCTGCAGATGTTGCCTTATCGGTGGATTCAAAGGATTTCGGAAAATCAGTCCGTTGTCTCAGGGAACTAGAACCCAATCTTCCACCAACTACACCCTCCAGTCCAATCCCCATCAATGGTTCAGCAAACCAAGCCATCGAAGCTGACCTTTCGTGGTCGTGCTACGATCCCGAAGGCGACCCTCTGATCTATGATGTATATTTTGGAACGGATGAAATACCACCGCTGGTTTTAAGCGGACAAGACGAATCAGGTTTTGATCCCGGGGTTTTGGAATCCGACACACAGTATTTTTGGAAAGTAGTTGCTGATGATGGACAGGGAAATGTTGTTGAAGGCCCGTTGTGGAGTTTTACCACCCTCCTTGTAAACCTTGCGCCGGCAATACCATCAGATCCAAACCCGGAAAATGGAGCAATAAATCAATCCATTGAAAATGATATATCATGGACTTGTTCCGATCCAGAGAATGATCCTATTGTATATATTGTATTTTTTGGAAAGGAATCCCTACCAGTGCAATACACGAGCATACAATTAGAAAACAGTTTAAATCCCGGAGCTTTGGAATACAACACTGAATATTTCTGGCAAATCATAGTTTACGATTACGAAGGAAACTTCTCCGAAGGCCCGGTGTGGAGTTTTACAACTGAAGAAGAATAGGGATAGTCACCCGGTGAATTGGCCAAAACACTTAGGCGCCATTCAGGGTTTTGGTGGTTTGCTCAAAACGTATTCACCGGGTGACTTTTTGATTGCTTAATTTTGCCAAAAAAACTTTGCCACAACTTCCATACATAAACATTCACAAACACGGGCAGATTTTGTCAGAGGATGAACTTGCCATCAGAAATATTTTTGCAAGCGACATCCATGAAGTTGTTGGAAAGAGGATAGGGTCGCTGTCTATTGGCCTACATCCCTGGCATGTTGATGAAAGGAATATTGACGAACAATTGGCCCTCGTTAAGGAAGCATCTAAACATGATAGTGTCATTGCAATTGGTGAAATCGGTATCGACCGCATAACAGCGGCTCCATTTGAATTACAAAAAGAAGCTTTTGCTAACCAACTAAGAATTGCAGCCAGTGTAAACAAACCTGTGATTGTTCATTGTGTAAAAGCGCATTCTGATATAATTTCGATAATAAAAAGAGAACAGTTTAAAGGCAAAGTCATCTTTCATGGTTTCAACCAAAATGAGCAAATTGCTGAACAATTATTGAAAAATGGATTTTATCTTTCATTTGGCCAAGCTTTGTTGAATGGAAATTCAAATGCATCTAAAATTTTTCAGGACATTCCTGAAGATCAATTCTTCCTGGAAAC
>CAZBDF010000326.1:2754-5969 GCA_964490385.1 uncultured Lentimicrobiaceae bacterium
CCTGAAAGTCCAACCTTGTCTTTTCGACGAGCGAAGCGATGGAGAAATCTATTTTTGAGAATTGTACCTCTAATTTAAAGCAAAGTCTGCAAAATTGAAATCATGGAACACTGGACATCCAGAACAGAATTATTAATTGGCCCTGAAAAGCTGAAAATGCTGCGAGAATCACATGTATTGGTTGCAGGTCTTGGTGGAGTAGGAGCTTATGCTGCCGAAAACCTTTGTCGCGCAGGTATTGGCCGGATGACCATTGTTGATGGCGATGCCGTAATGCCAAGCAACCGAAACCGCCAGTTGCTTGCACTCAAAAGTACCGAAGGCAAGCGCAAGGCTGATCTGATGGCAGAAAGATTATTAGACATCAACCCCGAACTGGAGTTGCGTATTGTTGACGACTACCTGAAGCAAGAGAAAGTAGAGGCCATTTGTGCAGGTGATTATGATTACGTGGTTGATGCCATCGATACCCTGTCGCACAAAGTGTTTTTCATTAAGGAATGTATGAGGTTGGGATTGAATCTTGTAAGCTCGATGGGAGCCGGTGGAAAAATCAACCCTGAATTAATTCAAATTGCCGATATTGCCGATTCTCACAATTGCCGGTTGGCATTTTATATCCGTAAACGACTACAAAAATTCGGCATCCGCTCAGGTTTTAAGGTGGTATTTTCCCCGGAACCATTGATCGAAGGATCGATGGTGAAAATTGAAAATGAAGAAGGCAAAAAATCTATTGTGGGAACTATTTCATACATGCCGGCAATGTTTGGTTGTATGATGTCGTCGGTAGTGATTAGGGATCTACTCAATGCAAATTCATAAATTGGTCAAGCCCCGCCTACCATAGCGAAGCGCCTACCTGCCTGTCCGCCACTTCGCTATGGCAGGCGGGCATGTAGCCATTTCGGCGATGGCAGGGCGGGCAGGACAGAACTAAACAGGTTGCTTGAAGTATTGTACGGTTTTGTTCGATCCCGCACGTGCGGGATCGAACATCGAATGCCGACCTTTGGTCGTGCATGCCCGAAGCTTTGCTTCGGCATACTGAATCTTGAAGTTAAGAGAAGTAAAAAAAATTTGGGGAATTATTACTTTCATGAAGGCTGGCTTACATCACTTTTCAATTATCATCGAATTTAACGAATTAAAATTAGTTTAATTCGAGTAATTCGATGACAGATATCCAATGAAGAATATCCATTGGGAAGAAGAGAGCTAACGATAATTCTTTTCAACAAAATAACTCAACTAAAAAGGTGATCTAAATCAACTTTCAATACTCCTTTTCAAAACCTTCATTATCCATTCAAATACTTATACTATTCTATTTCTGTACTTTAGAGGTATTTTAAGATCAAACCCATACTTATCACCTCAGTAGAAATCCTGTTGTCCCCCGCCTATTTCCCCTGTCTCATCCATCTGAAAACCTTTGCTTTAAACACACACTAAGAAACTTTTTTAGCTTTGCACGCAATTTGAAAAAACTAATACTACTGCTATGTTTATACTAATGGTTGTCGTGTTCGTGCTAGGCTATGCTGCCATTGCGCTTGAGCACCCTTTGAAAGTTAACAAAAGTGCCACCGCGCTTATGCTTGGTACTCTCCTTTGGGTTTTGCTGATGTTTGGCGGAGAATCGATGCTTATCGACTCCACAGGTTTTATGAAATACCTCGAAGAGGTTGTTGGCGGATCATTTGTAAGTTGGATATCCCACCATGCATTGCTGCATCACCTGGGTGAAATCTCCGAAATTATTTTCTTCCTCCTGGGAGCAATGACAATTGTTGAGTTGGTTGACCAACACGATGGCTTCAGGATGATTACCGAAAAAATCAAGACCACCAAAAAGGTGAAATTACTGTGGATCCTCAGCATCCTTACTTTCTTCATGTCGGCAGCGCTCGATAACCTTACCACTTCCATTGTAATGACAGCATTACTGCGAAAACTTATCGACGGCAAGCAAGACCGGTGGTTCTTTGCAGGGATGATCATCGTTGCTGCCAACGCCGGAGGTGCATGGTCACCAATTGGTGATGTTACCACCATTATGCTCTGGATTGCAGGATACGTTACAACTGTAAACATTATCATCAAAGACTTCTTCCCGAGCCTTGTCTCCATGATTGTTCCTTTGACCATTCTTTCGTTTACCATGAAAGGAAACGTGAACAGGCCGGAATTTGCCTTGGCTGAAGGTGAAGAAAATAGCAACGATTTTACCACTCCTTTCGAGAGAAATTTCATCTTCTTCCTGGGTGTAGGCTCATTGTTATTTGTCCCTGTATTTAAAACTGTAACACATCTACCTCCTTACCTTGGCATGCTTTGGGGCCTCGGCGTCCTCTGGCTGGCTACCGAAATCATACACAAATCGAAAAATGAGCCAAGCAAAACTCACCTTTCGGTAGTAGGAGTATTGCAAAAAGTGGATGTACCAAGTGTATTGTTCTTCCTCGGAATCCTTACTGCTGTAGCAGCGCTACAAACTGCCGGGCACCTTATCCTGCTCGCTGATTTCCTCAGGGAATACGTAGGCAACCTCTACCTGATCAATGTGATTATTGGTGTGCTTTCGTCTATCGTTGATAATGTACCACTTGTGGCTGCCGCCATGGGTATGTACAACTTTCCGCCCGACCACTTTTTCTGGGAGTTCCTGGCCTACTGTGCAGGTACAGGCGGAAGTATCCTGATTATTGGATCCGCAGCTGGTGTAGCTGTTATGGGGATGGAAAAGATAGATTTCATCTGGTACATGAAGAAGATTTCGTTGCTGGCACTTGCAGGATACCTTGCCGGAGCCGGAGTTTATTATCTTCAGGAAGAATCAGGAATATTAAATTTTGAAGATGAAGAGCAGGTAATAATGGTTGACCTGGATAGCAGAAGTGATGTGATTAAATACCTGACCACATACGAGTTTTTCACTGTCCCTGAGGGGATGCATGTCCATGAGGGAGATGAAGGCAATTTCATCCATTTCATCAGGGTTGACCACCAGGGCGAGATTTATCTTGGATACTCGGAGCAAAAGCACGAACACGGGCAAGAAGCCTGGGACGGTAAAACAGAACCCGGAAAAATTGGCATCGAGAAACAAGGTCCTAATAAGGTGCTGGTTAACTTCCTTGACAAGAATTATTATATGAATTCAGCAGGTGAACTAATTGAAATAAATGAACGCGGTACTGAAATTAAGTGGA
>CAZBDF010000327.1:0-3010 GCA_964490385.1 uncultured Lentimicrobiaceae bacterium
TTGCTCATTTATTGGAATATTTTTCGGTTGGTACCCGGCCCGGAAAGCTTCTTTGTTAGAACCCATTGATGCGCTGAGGCATGAATAGTATTTTGTATTCGTTGATGAAATCCCCTAATCTGTTGATTCCATTTTTATATACCTTAATCAGACAATACTTTTGTTTGATAATAATTAAAATAAGATACTATGAAACGAGAGAAATTATTAACCGCAAATTGAGAACCAATGGTTTTGTGGTTTTAAGAAATTAAGCCTAAAAACAATTATGAAGACAAATCGATGATGCGGGAAAAAGTAGCTGGCGACATGTTTAGAAATGCTGGCTTAGTAGCATCACATACAGCTTTTTATCCGTTTACGAAGATTTTGTTGCCGATAAACTATCCATCTTTCAAGATACCTCGGTAGCACAAATTCGCGATTGCTTAAAGGAAGCCCACGCTGATTTCCCTAATGTTTCTTCCCAGACAGTATATCCCTTTTCTTAAGTTCAGCTATTATTTCAGGGAGCATTTCGTTTGCAGCAGTCATACCTAATTTAAATAGCTTTTCATTGTCTTTGCTACTCATTAATGGAATGCCTTTCAGGTTAGGTGCAATTACAATATTAGCCAGTGAGATTATCTCTTCGTTAGCCTGATGTGCTGCAACAGCATATGCTCGCAATATCACATCTTGACGATTTTTTAATTCGACCGCAGTATCGAATGCCATAATTCTAACCTCAATTATATATTTTGGATTATACTCTTTAGCTACATTAACGGGGAGATTATCAATAACGCCTCCATCGACAAAAGTGGTACCGTACATTTTTACCGGCTCAAAAATTCCAGGTATAGCACATGATGCATTAACCGCTGGCGATATGGGTCCGGCTTTTAAAGCGACAGACTTTCCCTTCTCAATATCTGTTGTAACAGCAACAAAAGGTATTTGGGTATCCTCAATCTGAGTAACACGAAGCTGATTATTCAGATAACTTTGCAATTTACTTCCCGAAACAAACCCTACGCTCGACCGAAATAAAGAAAAATCAAAAACATCTTTGGCTTTTGTTGATTTTATTAATGGTATTAGAGAGTCAATATTAGGATTGTCAGCATATAATGCACCCACCATACTTCCCGCACTTGTCCCAACAATCAGGTCAATGGGAATCCCGGCATCTTCAAGTACTTTTATCACACCTGCATGTGCCATTCCATGAAATGCACCACCTCCAAGAACAAGCGCAATATCAGGTCTGTCGTTAAGTACTCGGGCAGGGGGCTGTACTAAAGGAGTATCAACTACCATAAATTTTTTTGAACATGAATATCCGGCAAATAGTATAAATATAGTAAGTGCAACAAGCTGAATCTGTTTTTTCATAATTGTAGATATTTTTAAGATTCACAAATTTAATCTTATTTGGTTTAATTCCGCCTCTTGATTATAGTTCTTATTCTTGTCAATGAAATGTTTTTTTTTCATTGCACTTTAGTTTTTATTTTTTTGCCAAGGAAATTTTCCTTCTAACTCAACCTGTAATGAAAGATAAATTTTCCGATTGCGAATATTGAACCAAAAAAAATTGTTAGCACACCAATCGCTTCCATTATTGTTGCAACATAGTCGATATAAAATTTAATGTTTTCCATTTGTTTTTTCCAGGTTTCGTTTAATTACGCAACAACGGTTTGCAAATATGGCTCGCAGCCGCCCACTTGCAGGAAGGTTCTTAGTGATACGTATGTTTCCTTTTTCAATCATTTTTCCAGATGACCGCAAACCGGCTGTGTGCCGGGATTTGTTGTTGTGTGCAGTTTATTGTTTATCAGTCAATTTACTCATTTTGGTTATTACAAATCCGACTATTGGACTTAACAAAATTGACCAAAAAACTGATTTCCCATATCCAATTTCACGTTTTTCCCCAATGTACTTTGCAACCAAATGAGTCAATACGATGTAAAGCGCAATAATTATAATCAAGATGTAATTCATGTTTTAAAGTTTTATGTAAGTTTCCGACCATGTAAACATTTCATGCAAAATATCATTTTGTTTTATATCCATTGACATAAATGTATCATAATCAATCATTTTTTATCAATCGGTTCTGTTGAATGAACTTTATAATTCTTCCGTTCGAGTTTATAACGTAAAATCAACTCTGGAGAAATTGCATCAACGTTCTGCAAATATAGCACTCAGGCGCTCACTTACAGAATGTTTTTTGAATACTCCTATGTTTCCTTTTTCAATCATTTTTCCAGATGATCATTATCCACTTATGTGCCATGAGTTGCTATTAGGCAATGGTTATCTTTTAGTTAATAATGTCTCTAATTTTTTCTATGCGGGTAAATGTATTTTCAATTGTATTTTTATCAATATCCCAACCATTTCGATTAATTATTGAAAAGTAGGAAGTATGGTTCAGTTCCGGAACAAAGTCAAGTTTGAATTCATTTATCGAAATGCATGTGTAGCTCTCAATCTCTAAGGCTTTTATTATTTGATTTTGAAGTCGTGAATGAGACAAAAGCCTTTTTGTTTCTGCATCCATCTCTCCGGAAATTGTTGCCCTTGCGTCGAAATCCCTATTTCCAAGTTTATTTGCCTTTGCGAAGAAATTTATTTTATCGAAGATAATGCTATTCCTAATGTATATTTTTGATTTAATTCTTGGTGATATTGGGATAAAAGCACCACTGAATATTACTTGTTGTCCTATTTTAGAATAAGCGTCATTAAACCAAACAAAAAAACTTGTCTTCTCCTGATTGTTTGGAATACAGACCATTCTCTTGTATTTCTGCGTAGTGTGAACACCAGTCCGGGGATACGGAAATTCTTTGGCTACAATTGTTCTGTTTGTAGATTTTGCAAATCCCTTTAGGATTTCTATATCGGATTTATCTTCCATTTTTATTATTTTTTTTCAAAAAGTGATGCACAACTAAATAATAGGCCGAGCAGATCAGGGCAACAAAACAAAGAAATTGTTGCAGGTTGTGAT
>CAZBDF010000327.1:3110-5962 GCA_964490385.1 uncultured Lentimicrobiaceae bacterium
GCCTCATAAGATGTTTTATCTTGCTTACTTGTTACTTTGGCAAGTTCTATTCTTTTTACCCCATTTCTTAGGTCTTTGAAGTGCTTATGGTTCATTCTGTATGAAATAAAGATGCAAAGAAGAATTATAACAAAGTCTGCTGCAAAAAGGATTTGTGGATTTAAATTTACTTTAGTATCCAGAAGAAAGTACATGTTTAGTATTACTCCAAGTAGTATTATCATTGTGGGTAAAACAAAACCAAACCTGGTCATGTTTTTTATCTCTTTCCTATCCGATCCTGTTAAATTCCTTTGTGTTGTCATCTTTTCTACTTTTTGGTAACCTTGAATTATGCTTACCTATTCCTCAGGATTTTCTTTAGGATAATCCTTCTTTGCCCTTCCGGCTTTTTTCAGCGCCTGGTCTAGAATATACTCAATCTGGCCATTTGCACTCCTGAATTCGTCAGCAGCCCATTTTTCCAGTCGCTCATACATTTCAGGGTTTACACGCAGTACAAATGATTTCTTTTTAGCCATAGGAGTTTAAATATTGGGTCGATTGAAAAATTGAAAAACTGGAGTAATGGAGTATTGCAGAGTTGGAGTAATGAAGTGTTGGC
This sequence comes from uncultured Lentimicrobiaceae bacterium, assembly GCA_964490385.1. Classification (GTDB taxonomy): domain Bacteria; phylum Bacteroidota; class Bacteroidia; order Bacteroidales; family 4484-276; genus 4484-276. The sequence goes on from CAZBDF010000327.1 coordinate 3,715, forward strand.
ATTAAATTGCATTACTCCATCACTCCCTGCCTTGCCGGTAGGCAGGCATCACTCCACTTCTTCTATTGATGCAAGGTTCCTGTGTTCACAATTGGTGTAGCATCTTTGTCGGAGCAGAGTACTACCATCAGGTTGCTGACCATCGCGGCTTTTTTGTCATCATCCATATCAATGATTTTCTTTTCCGAAAGTTGCTCCAAAGCCATTTCAACCATGCTCACAGCGCCTTCAACAATTTTAATCCTTGCAGCAACTATGGCAGTTGCTTGCTGGCGACGCAGCATGGCACCGGCAATTTCGGAAGCGTAAGCCAGGTAAGAGATCCGTGCTTCGTGTACTTCAATGCCTGCAATTGCAAGCCTTTCGGTGAGTTCACCTTCCAGCTTATCATTTACTTCTTCGCCACCTGAGCGTAAAGTCATCTCTGCACCTTCATCATCAAAATTATCATAAGGATAGTGACCGGCCAGTTTACGGATAGCAGCTTCGCTTTGAATATCCACAAAATGTGAATAATCATCCACTTCAAAAGCAGCCTTAAAAGTATCTTTAACCCTCCACACCAAAACAATTCCAATCATAATCGGGTTTCCTACCTTGTCGTTTACTTTAATTGGATCACTGTCTAAGTTGCGGGCACGCAGCGAAATCTTTTTGCGGGTAAGGAATGGGTTGGCCCAGAAAAATCCGTTCTTTTTGATGGTTCCTTTGTAAGCACCAAAAAGCACCATAACAGCAGATTCGTTTGGGTTAACCACCAGAAAACCAATGGCAAGAAAAACGCCCAGGACAAGCAGGGCAATCAGCCAAAGCATTTTTGTGGCAAATAAACCGAGCACAGGAAGTACAATCAGTGCGAGGACAATAACCAGCATCAGGTAGCCCGACATGGGTGAAAAATTCTTTTCTTCTTTCATTGTTGTAAATTTAAATGAATTAAAATGATATTAAAATGATATTACAAAGATATAACATGAAAGAGAAGAAGTCAAGCTTTTTTTGATATTTATTTTTCTTGATAGGTTTTATAAGAATTTGGAGGTTTCCGTATTCGATAGACTAACAGAGTTTTATTGATTTATTTTATTTGCTTAAGCAGAGCTTGGATGATAACTTTTATTTTATCACAGATTAGCCTAATTTTATAAATCTTCTAAGAGGATTTTCTTAAAACTCTACTATAACATTGTTACAACTCTGAAACCCTGCCTCGTGGCAAGGCGGGCTCTACGAGGTAAGTCTCCAAAATATGAAAAGCATATCTATGTTCAGTTTTTAAGGTATTATTAAGATAAAGGCCCTACTTTGTTGAGATGAATTTCCTGGCTCAACAGGAATTATACCTCGTAGAGGTTTCATAATTGTAGAAAATATGATGAAAACAAAACCAAATCCTCGTAGAGGATTCATAGTTTTTGGTTTTAGGTAATAAAAGGATATTTGTCATGCACCCGTTGGAGCCGAGAAATGGTCTTTGCGAATGTTTGTTATATATTTAGTGGAGCTGGTTTTGCCCTGAACCCCATGTAAGCTTTCCAATCACAGAAATCAAAGCCAAACCAAGAAAAACTATACTTTCGCCACAGATTTAATTGAGCATGAAAAAATACAAACATATCTTTTTCGACCTGGACCGTACACTTTGGGATTTTGAGAAAAATGCCCATGAGGCCTACGCCGAAATTTATCAAGAATTCAAGCTTAAGGAACTGGGAGTTCCAAGCATTGATGATTTTGTGAAAAATTACCTCCACCATAACGAAATTTTGTGGGCACTCTATCGTGACGGAAAGATTGAAAAGGTATATCTGAAGTCCCGGAGGTTTGAGCTGACTTTGCAGGATTTTGGGATTGATGATCCACAACTGGCCAAAAAGATTGGTGAGGCCTATGTTACCATAAGTCCACAAAAAACCAACCTGTTCCCAAATGCGCATGAGATATTAGCTTATCTAAACAAAAAATACCCACTCCACATCATCACCAATGGCTTCGAAGAGGTTCAGGATAGTAAATTGAAGAACAGTAAGCTTGAGCAATATTTTCAGCATATCATTACTTCGGAAGCTGCCGGATGCAAGAAACCGACAAGATGTATTTTTGATTTTGCATTGGAAACTGTTGGAACTTCAGCCGATGAATGTGTAATGATTGGCGATGATTTTGAAGTTGACATTGTTGGTGCTACCGAAAATGGAATAGATGCCATATTTTTTAATCCCGAAAAGGTGACACACAATGGCGGGGC
>CAZBDF010000328.1:0-1000 GCA_964490385.1 uncultured Lentimicrobiaceae bacterium
GGAGGAACGGAAGCCAGGTTATTACAGGAAATACCATTAAGAATGCTGGCGTAGGGTTAAAGTTACGCGGAATTACCGGAGGTACAATTACTGGTAATACCATTACAGGTAATACTACCGGTATAGAAGTGGAAGCTTACTATGCTGATGAAACCTGGCATCCTGCATCAAACAACACGATCAGTAATAACATCATTACCGGAAACACAACAGGCATGAAAGCGGATGAAGCAAATCAAACCAATGTTGTGGATGCTCGCTTCAACTGGTGGGGTGATAAATATGGCCCGTCGCACGCAACCAATCCGTTTGACACCGAAACATCAGCCAACTCAGTAACCAACAATGTAGATTTTGATCCGTGGTATTATGAAGATACACGCAGTACACTTGCTCTTTATACCAAGAATTTCTATGCTGCAGATAAAACCTATGATGGTACAACGGATGTGGAAAGCAGCAACATTGATGATAATAGTGTGGATGGCGATGCTCTTGAATTCTCCTATGATGTAGAATTTGCAGATAAAAATGTGGATACAGATATAGATGTGGATTTTACAAATATTACAATCGTAACGCCGCAGGATGCAGGCAATACATATGTTTATACATTGCTGCCATTGGCAGAGAGTGGAAGCACGACGGCGGATATTACACCGAGGCCGCTCACTGTAACTGTTGATCCAAATCAGGAAAAGGTTTACGGAGAACTTGATCCTACACCATTTACCTACCAAATTACAGGTGGAAGTCTTGGTACTGATGATGAATTTGATGGCTTATTAGAAAGAGCGGTTGGTGAAGAAGTTAATCAATACCAGATCAATAAGGGCTCATTGACAATTGTTGATGCGGGTGATAACGATATGGAAAGTAACTATTCATTTACGGTTTTGCCTGATGATTTTGCAATCACCACATTGCCCGTAACCGTAACGGCAAATGCAGATCAAAGCAAGGTTTATGGACAATTGGATCCAACCTACACATATGTTTC
>CAZBDF010000328.1:1100-5926 GCA_964490385.1 uncultured Lentimicrobiaceae bacterium
CTTATGCCATCAACCAGGGTGATCTTGTTAACAGCAACTACAACATCAACTTTGTAGCGGCAGATTTTGCAATCACCACTTTGGCTGTTGATGTTACTGCAGATGCAGATCAAAGCAAGGTTTATGGACAATTGGATCCAACCTACACATATGTTTCAGACCCGGCAGTTGCCTTTGCACTGCCCAACGGAGAAGTGATTTCATTTACCGGTGCGTTGGCACGATTAGCAGGTGAAACGGTTGCAGGCAGTCCTTATGCCATCAACCAGGGTGATCTTGTTAACAGCAACTACAACATCAACTTTGTTGCAAATAACTTTGCTATTACAGCCAAACCCCTCACCATCACCGGCACCTTCACCGCCTTTGATAAGATTTATGTCATCGGCAACACAGATGCGACAATCAACAACAACAGCCTTTCACTCGATGGAAAAGTAGGCACTGATGTGGTAAATCTTACAGCAGTGGCTGCCTTTGAAGATGCCAATGTGGGCAGTGATAAAACTGTAAGCCTTACTGCAGCTTCTTCAATTGACAATGCGAATTACAGTATCGATCCTAGTGGTCAAAGTCCTGCTGCACCAACCACAACAGCGGATATCCTTGACGACAATACACCGGTAATTACCAACCCGGATAATTCAACTGCATCTGCTGCTGCAGAAGAAGGAGACCAGCGCGCTTACAAAGTGACTGATCGTGGAACAGGTTTCAGCTATGCATGGAGTTTTGTTGAATCGTCAACAACTAACGTGATACTATTCTCATCTACAAATCAGGTAGAGGTTGAATGGAACGAAACCGGCACCTTGCGGCTTACCGAGACCTACGACAATGGCAGTGGAAATACTGTGGTGCGTTATGGCGACCTGGCAGTTACCGTTACACGCATTTCTGTAAAAGGTACTGTGAAGTACAACCGGAATAATCTGAACCATACTCCGCTCGATGGTATCACAGTTAAATTGATCCCGGATGCAGGTACTACACTTACAACTCAGACTGATGCAACGGGTTACTACGAATTTAAAACTGTGACTGATGGTGTTTATTCCCTTGAAGTTTCAACCGATATGACTTGGGGTGGAGGTAACTCAACCGATGCCCTGGCTGTTCAACGCAGGTCGATTGGTATGGATGTTTCCTTCTGGAATGTAAACGCTGTTCCTACTCTCGCATTTGACTTTGATTTCCGTGACAAAGTTGCTGAAGTAAATTTGAGTGGTGCGGTTAATGCCGTTGACGCGCTTAATATAAAGCGTCGGGCTATCCAGTTAGAATCTTCATTTAATGCAGGCGACTGGGCCTTCTTTATCCCAGGTACAGTTGATCAATACTTTACGAATACAGCTGCAGGAACAGCTAAAATTAGCTATACGCACGAGCAGGTCAATCCAGCCGAATTCAATGTCCTGGCAATGACTTATGGTGATGTGAATAGTTCCTATACCCCATCATCCGGTACGAAGTCATTTAGGTCTGCCGAAATGGGCAGCGTGATCAACACAGCTAAAAACCGTCCTGTATATCTGCCTGTAAAGATTGCTTCCGAAAATCTGATCGGTGCGGTAACACTAAAGCTAAAATATAACACAGATTTATTGAATGTGAAAGATCTGAAGAGCAATGTGCCGGGACTGATATATTCCATTAGCAAAGGTTACATTAATGTGGCCTGGTCGGGTATGGAAAGCCTTGAATTGCCTGCTGATGGAACCTTGCTTACACTTATTGTGGATGCAAAGCAAGAAGTAAACCAGTGGGATGACTTGTTTAGCATAGACAGTGAAACGCAATTTGCCGATCTTGAATGCAACGAGTTGCAAGATGTACGTGTGTTTATTGACAGGCTTGACACAAAATCGGCTGAAGTTGGCAATGATATCAGCTCTATGTTCGATTTTAGATGCTATCCCAATCCGTTCAGGAATCAACTAAAAGTAGCATATACTTTACCTTTAGGTGGTCAGGTTCAGATCCTGGTTACCAACGCTATGGGTGAGGTAGTTACTGAAATTGAAAACCGGTATCGCGATGAGGGTAGTTACACGCTTGAATTCAATCCTTCAACGCATAACTTATCACCAGGTGTATATTATTTCAGGATAGTTGCCGACGGAGGTACTGATGTGTTCAATAAAGTAATCAAGGTAGTAAATATGAAATAAATCATGAAGCGGATGCCGGAATAAATCGGCATCCGCTTTCATTATTTAATTCAAAAATATTCTTCAATGATGATATAATGATGAAAATTACATAAATCCATGAAAACATGAAAAAGATATTCGCCTTACTCATCTTAATTCCAATAATGGCACTCAATGGCTTTGCACAATCTGCTACAGCCTGGATTGGTGACTATGAGGAAGAACCGGGATCCGTGCAAATTCCGATCGAAGTTAATGGATTTACTGATCTGGGAGGTATTGCAATGTACTTCGAATACGACCCGGCTGTGTTAACGTACACTGGATTTTCTGACCCTGCGCTCACAGGTATGTTGATCAATGCATTTAACCTGGGAGGAATTCAGCAGGTTGGTATATCCTGGTCAGGTAGTGGTTTTGCTGGTATTAATGTAGGGCAGTTAGGTAACGGTAACCTGGTAACAATAAATTTTGATTACATTACAGGAACTTCTGATCTAAGTTTCATTGTGAACAAATGTGAGGTTGCCGATTTTGAACTAACTCCTATTCCGGTACTCTACCTAGATGGCAGCATTAGTCCCGGAAAAGTCGCATACGTCAGCCTGCCTGATGTTACCGAAACACCAAACACCGACATTGACATACCCCTGAATGTAAATTTCTCAGAGATTGTAGCTGGTGTAAGTTCATTTAATTTTGTAATCGATTTCGATCCGGGCGTGCTTGATTTTTTGGAAATCAAAAATGCCGCACTCAGCCCAATAACTGTTCAGGAAATAAGCAGTTCCAGGATTTCCATTGGTTGGATTAACCCTGGTTCTACCGGGAGCACCATTAATGGAAAACTATTGGATATTACTTTCCAGTATGGCATTGGAGGAAGTGATCTTACATTTGTAGAAGAACTGAGTGCAGTGGGAGATAATAATAGTATTGATGTGAATGTAAGCTATACCTCTGGTTCTGTTGTCCAGAATCCGGCCACAATTGCCGATGTTACACTAGGAGAAGTTCAGACTACACCAGGAATTAGTGTGGATATTCCGGTAGGTGTTAATTTTACTGGCATTGCTGACGGAGTTAGTTCTTTCACCTTTGTAATTGATTTTGATGAAACCGTGGCTCAGTATGTAGGATATAACGAATCCGGATTTTTACCCTTAACTGTTGATATCATCAGTGCTTCACGCGTTGCATTTTCATGGATCAATGTTGGTGCAACCGGGAGTAATTATGAAGGAAAAGCATTTGACATTGAGTTTTCATTTATCGGCGGATACTCTGATTTGTCCTTCGTAACTGAACTTTGTGAGATGGGTGACAACAACGCCCTTGATGTAAATGCTACCTACACCGACGGGTGGTTAACCCAGGATCCGGGAACCATAGTTCAGGTGATTGCAGGTACGCTGGAGGAAGTAACAGCCGGCACAACAGTTAATGTTCCTGTAACGGTTCAGAACTTCGAAAATATTGGGTCATTTAACTTTTATATTTTGTTTGATCCAACTGTATTAACCTTTGTTAATCTGGATAATATTTATACAGGAATAGCTTTGAATGACCTGAGATTTAACGTAATCGATGGGAATAAACTGGGTATAAACTGGGAATCAATCACTGCATTGACACTTTTAGATGATGTAAAACTTTTTGATCTTCAGTTTAGTTTTTCCGGAGACCAGTCAAATCTCACTTTTGTTACAGACGAATGTGAAATCAGTGATATCAATGTAGTAACTCTCTATTCCGAATACACCGATGGATTGGTGTCTGAATTCGCTCCGCTGGATATTTCAGTAGCAGCGGCGGAAGTGCTCGCCCAGCCTGGAGTTGTGCAGGTTCCTGTTACAGCCCAGAGTTTCGACAATATCGGAGCTTTTGATTTTGTGATTTCTTTCGATGCAACGAAATTAACATTCGATGACCTGGTAAATGATCTGACCGCCCTGGGGAATGAAGGTGATTTGATGTATAACCTAAGTGGAAATCAAATATTTATTGGCTGGAATATAGATGCAGCAGCAATTTCAGGGCTAACGGTGCCTGATGGCGACAAGCTTTTTGATTTAAGCTTCAACTATCTTGGTGGAGATTCAGATGTTGTATTTGTTCAGGAAAGTTGTTCAGTATCAGATTTTACTCTCGAATTACTTGATGTAACTTATGTCCCCGGTAGTGTACGAGGTGGCATTCAGGTTAATTTAACACTATTTCTGGAGGGGCTTTATAATACTACCACGCAAGCAATGAACAAAGCCAAGGATTATAACACTGATCTGAGTCAGACTGTCGACATGTACGCCGGGAATATAGCCGACCTGATAAATGTGGAATTGCATGCCTCAGGAAGCTATGGTACGCCTGTTTACACCGTGGAAGGTGTGGAACTTTTGCAGGATGGCACCGCCAGTTTCGACATTCCTGCCGATTACAGCAGTGATTATTATATCACCATCAAGCACCGCAACCATTTGGAAACTGTAAGTGCAAATACCGTTTCATTCGCGAACCTGGAGGTGAGTTATAATTTTACAACTGCAGCCACACAAGCCTATGGCTCAAACATGAAAGAACTGGAAAGTGGGGTGTACGGAATCTGGGCCGGGGATGTGAATCAGGATGGATTTATCAATATCAACGATTCCGGCCCAACTATTAACGCGGTTC
>CAZBDF010000329.1:0-5908 GCA_964490385.1 uncultured Lentimicrobiaceae bacterium
ATCGAAATATTAAAAAGTGGGACGAAGAAGTGAAATACAGATTAAACACCCCACCCTGGAGGTTTATATTAATCATTTGTATTTTTTCCACTTTTTTCACATACGATATCACTATTGAAAGTTCCTTAATTACTCCCCTGAAACAGTACGGAATTCCTCTGGTTGGATATAATACCGATTCGCAACGCTATTTCGATATGCACCATTCTCCCAACAACACTTTTGACCAGATTAACTTTCGCAAACTTCAATTGGGCAGTGGTTGCATGGCAAGCCTAATTTATTTGATAGATAAATATGGGGTGGGGTAGTTCGGAGTTTGGCGATTATTGATTGCAGATTTGATTTGAAAGCGTCTTCTTTACATCTTAAATTCCCGCACGTGCGGGATTAATCATCGTTCATCAATTATATCTTGCCAATGACTGCCCCGCCTGCCAAAGCGAAGCGGTGGGCAGGAAAGGAATCCGCATGGACGACCGAAGGAAGTCCGTACGGAAAAAAGCAACAATTTCAGTTTTTAGGCACTATAAACCCTATTTCCCCTATACACCTTATCTCCCTTATGCCTTTTCCCACAATTCCAAAATAAAGTGTATGTTTGGGCATGGACTGGATTATTTTTTGGATAGTCATTTACCTCGTTGTCATTATTTACTTTACGCTAAAGCATGTAAAATCATCTGATGTTGAGGGCTATCTGGTAAACAACCGCAATACCCGAACACTGCCTTTGGTTTTCACTACATTGGCAACTTTTGTTGGAGGCGGCACTTCTATCGGGTTGATGGCCATGGGTTACGAATCTGGTTTTGCTGCTGTGGGTATTGGAGTGGCTTATGTTATTGGCTTTTTTATCTTGTCAAGATATGCCGGCCAGATTAACCGCATTGGCGCTGAAAAATCCCTTTATTCATTGCCCGGGTTTTTGAACCGAAGTTATACCGATTCAAAGCACCCCAACTATTCAAAAGTATTTTCTTCGGTAGTGAGCGGGGTAAATATTTTCATCTTTTTCTTTTTGCTTGCTGCACAGTTTGTAGGGATGGCGTCTTTACTCAAATTTGCATTCGATATCGGGTTTCAATCCGCCGCCGTAATTTCATGTTTGATTGTAATTTTTTATACTGCTTTTGCAGGATTGAAGGGTGTAATCATCACCGATACCATCCAGTTTATTGTTATCCTGCTGATGATAGTTTTCATTTTTATTCCTGGTGTTTATACCGATACCGGAGGATTGCAAAAACTAAATGAACTCCCTGCAGAAATGCTCAATGGAACTTTTTATGGCATTGTTTTCCTGATTGGACTTCCTTTATTTCTGGCACCTTCGGTAATGGTGCGTATGGATATCTGGCAACGGATACTAGCTGCTAAAGACCATAAAGTGGCCAAACGGGTAAGTATTATTTCCGGCTTGGGAATGTTGCCATTTTATATCCTTTTCCCCCTGGTAGGTATGGCCATTAGGCTGGTGATAACTGAAGAAATTGCCCCACGCGATGTGGCTTATCTTTTCCTCGACCGGCACACAGGTACTTTTGTACTGGGTTTTGCTGTGGTTGGGCTGCTTTCCGCATTGATGTCATCCGGCGACAGTTTTTTGAATTTGATTTCTATTTCGGCAGTTAAAGATTTTGTGGGTTGGAAAAAAGGAAAAGAAATGTCACAAGCTGCCATGCATAACAAAATCAGGATCGTTGCCATAGTGTTTGGTGTGGTTGCATTGTTTATGGCCCTGTCGTTTCCAAAAATTGTTGACCTGATGGTGGTAGGCCTGGCTACCATTGTTATTTTTGTCCCGGTAACATTTTTTGCCCTCATCCGAAAAGATGTCCACAAATTCAGGGTTGCAGCTTTATCCAGTATAATTGTTGGTTTCTTTGTGAATCTGTTTTTCTTTGTTTGGGGAATTACTTCACCCGAACAATTTGAACCGAAGGCTTCGTTTATACCTGCATTTTTAGCAGCGCTTGGGGTGTTGTTGGTTGGGGTTTTCATTTTCCACCGAAAGGAATAAGAGCGAAACCCATATCGGGTTGAATTTTGCAACAGCAATTGAATGTCCGGTAAAAAACTCCGGAGTTTAAATATTTTAGAAAAATGATTATAAAATATTTGGAAATCAACCTTGTAGAGCCTGCCTTGCCGGCGAGGCAGGGATTCATAAATCTGGCAGTAATTGGGTTTAGAGAATGTGAAGCAAAGAACTATGCAACATCTACGATGTTGACGGGGTAAAGTTGATACTGTTTGTTACAAATATGAATGCCCTACGGGCATTACAAAAGAATTTAACAGACAGCCAAGAATTGAAAATCCAGGGAGAATTGATTTTACAAGCTCCCTAAGTTGGACAAATTATTTAGCAATAAATTCGAAATAATTAGAAAACAACCACAACATGCTACAACTGTTCACCGATGAATATTTTATGAAAGAGGCCCTGAAAGAGGCAGAATTGGCTTTTGAAAAGGATGAAGTGCCGGTAGGGGCAATCATCGTTTGCAACAAGCGCATAATTTCCCGTGCCCATAACCTTACTGAGCAGCTTACCGATGTTACTGCCCACGCCGAAATGCAGGCTTTTACGGCTGCTTCCAATTATTTGGGCAGCAAATACCTCGAAGATTGTACGATTTACGTTACCCTGGAACCTTGTGTGATGTGTGCCGGAGCTTCTTACTGGACACAAATTTCAAAAGTTGTTTTTGGGGCGTTCGATGAAAAGAGGGGCTTTACTTTAATGAACTCAAAAATGCTGCATCCTAAAACTGAATTGGTGAGTGGGGTGATGCAACATGAATGCTCCGCCATCCTTAAAAAGTTTTTTCAAAGGAAAAGATTTTGAGCGCTAGTACTATTATTGCCTGTTCCCATAGGTTCTTAAAAATCTACTCTTGCTAACATGGTAACGATATTTTGTTGGTCTTTTTTCCCACGAAGCGCCCGCCTTGCCGCGAGGCAGGGTTTTAATTTTCCACACGGTGGTGCAATGCACAAATTTGCACACCAGCAAATTTTCAAATTAATTTAGTTTCTGATAATACCATATTCTTCCAAAATTTCAGGTGGAACTAACTTACAATCCCGCATCCGGTAAACGAAAAAATTCTCCACATGCTTTTCACCTTTGTAAATCTCGATGATTTGTGGTTCTTCAATTTCAGAAAAGTATTTCCCATAAAATGGTTCGGGATCTTGAAAATTCCGGCTGGAAGTAATAAACCAGGCATCTGAACCCAATAATAACGGTTCCCTCTGGCGGTTGATCCATGCATATTTATGCACCTGTTCCAGGCTTCCAATTCCTAACAAATCAATTCCATTGGGCTGGGCCACATAATAATCGAGGTGGGCTGCCGGAAACCAGCGATGGGAAATAATGGGGGCATCTTCAGCTATTAAACCTGAAGCAATATCCTGCATACGCAATAGTTCAAATTTATCGGCAAATTGTTGCCAGCCATACATATCGAGGGTAATGTCGTTTTCTCCCAGTTTCTTTGGATCACTGTCATCAGGAAAACTAAACACACCGGTTTTGATTTGCAATAAGCCAAGTGTAAGCGCCAAAACCAAAATACCCGCAGCCCATCTTACAGGTTTGGGGAAGAGGGTAAATATTGATTTTTCCCTGGCCTTCTCAGCCAGCCAGGCTGCTGCAATTACAATCAATCCCAAATAAGCCGGGCCGGTCCAGTGGGGGAGCGTTCGCCTGAAAAGGGCAAAAAATAAAAACAAAAATATCAAGGGGAGGCTCGTTAATAAAAGCAGCCGTAATTTACTGCTGTTGAGCTTTAGCTTATTTCTCCACAAAGCTATAAATGCTACCAGGATAATTAGAAAATTTACCGGATTGTTGTATAAAATCTGCCCGAATAGTTCCGTAAAGAAATAATCAATACGGATGCCTGAACCAAAAATACCCACCCTTTCACTTTGAAAAGTAAAACTGATAAACTGGTTTTGGAAATTCCAAATTATTACCGGTAGAAAAACAAGAAAACTCAAAATTACTGACAGGTAAAGTTCCCATCTTTTCAACCAGGTCCGGTTGTAGAATAAGATGTACAAGCCTGCCCCAAACCACAAGAACACCGAAGTGTATTTCGAGAGCATGGCAAAACCGATAAGCAAGCCAGCGAAAAGAATTCCGGTTCTCGACTTTTTGGTAATCTCTTCTATTGGAAGCGTAACAATCAGCATATACAAACTTGCCAGCCAAAAGAATAGCTGAGGTGTATCAGGCAAAATAAAAATTCCGGCAATCACGAAACAGTAAACGGAAGTATTGTAAAGCATTGCGGCAAATAAGCCAGTTAGCTCGTTCTTTAGCTGTTTCCCAATCAGGAAAATCAACCACGTATTCACGCCACCCAATATGACCGAACTCATCCTTACAAAGAGTTCATTATCGAAGTGTAGGTTGAAACTAAATGCCTGTATCATCAAACCCACCATAGGCGGGTGGTCGAAGTGGCTGAGGTCGGGATACATGGCATAGGTCCAATAATAGACCTCATCGTTGCCCAATTCAAGTATCCAGGCCAAAAAGCCCCTTATTGCCACCGAAATGACAATGATAAAAAATACAATACGCTGAATGTTTTTCGGGTTCGAAAGCATTTCCTTGGTGGATAAGTTAGCCTCTCGCATACTTTACCTCATGCGGTAGTAGCCATACCTGTTGGAATTCTTTTTGCGTTTGGCCCTTCGCTTGTTTGTTTTAATAACAATAAGTAAAATAATAAAGGCTATTATCAAGGCGATGCCACGCTGCAACCATGTTTTGGGCTTGTTTAAGGTTGGTGCTTCCTGCTGAACTAAACCGGTACCCTTATATCTTACTATTGGATTGAGGTAGAATTCGGTGCCGTTGGGGAAAATAACTTCTACACGGATATAGTCGTCATTAGGTTTAAAAACATAGGAGGCACAACAGGTGTCGAACTCACGATAGATCAGTTCGCCGCCCTGTTTCATAAATTTAATCCTGGCCGCCTTTTCGCTTATTTCAACCTTGAGGGTATCGCCAACCACCACCACCGAATTCAAAACCGGATTGTTTTTATGGTCCTCAGCTTTTTCAACAAAATCGGCACCCTTGCGCATGGCCATTCTAACCGCATAAGACCTTCCATCTTTCAAAGCATTCAATACAGCACTTTTATTCAGATTTGGTGTATTGATCATGGTAAATACCATACCTACTTCAGTAGGATTGAAAATATCGTGCGCATCATCATTGGCCAGCAAATAAGCCAGGCGGCCACTCGACAGTGCTGCATCCCAATGTGCTAAACTAAACCGAACATTATTGAAAGCTTCAATCAGGTCGTAGTTGCTGAGGTATTTCATGTCCTCCAGGGTATAACCACCGCGGAGTTCGGGATGGGCAATTGCAACAATTTCATTCTGGCCCCTTAAAAAATTAAGTACATGTTGCTTGTGGCTCAACGATTGATAAAGTGGATAATCGCGCCAACAAACCCTTGAAGCACCCAGGCAAACCTGATGGTTTTTCCGCCAGCCATAACCATGCTCGTAAGTAGGAATATAATTTGGTGAATCCTCGCCAAATGTATTGATGCGCATGTAGTCGGACGTTACGATAATGTCGTAGCCTAATTGCTTGTAAATGGTTTCGATGGCCTGGTTTGTATTGTGCCTGCCGTTGGTAATGCCCATCCATGCCCTCGACTGAACCTGGAAATTTCCTTTTTTCCAGTTCGAGGAATCCATGTTTTCGTAAGGGTTTAACAATTCATCGCCCGAAAAAGGCTCAGGTTCCGAAAAGTTATAAATGGGAGCCAGGGCATAAATGAAAAAGAAAAACAGCACCAATAAAATAAGCACCCAGTAAAAAAGTTTAAACAGAAGTTTGAATAGCTTGGTCAACATT
>CAZBDF010000330.1:0-5898 GCA_964490385.1 uncultured Lentimicrobiaceae bacterium
CAATCCCCGGCATAAATGCCGGGGCTATGGATATCTCAATGAAATTTACTTTAAACATAGGGGCTAAATAGTATTTTGTTGTGCTGGAGTGAAAATATATTTTAACTTTTTTAGACAGTAAGAGTCCTAAAAAAAGCATCCAATAATATTACGTCCCTAACGGGACTCGTGGGTTCATTACCATGCAATTATCTATAAACATAAAGTCCCTACGGGACTGGAGACTCTAATAATTTGGTTGTTGATTTTTTTAAGCTACATTTTATGAATGCATCAAATTTTATTTGTAAATAGAGGAGGATTGATACCTGCTGTCCCGTCAGGGACAAAACATTTATAGAAAACAGAACAAGTCAATTAATAAGTCCCGTAAGGGACGTAATATTTTTCTGCTTCCCAAAATCTCTTTTAATAAAATTCCGGTCGCTTAATTATTTTGCCTACTTTTAGGATTCCATTAAACCCTGTTCATTTGTGAATACATGGCATCCATACCCAATGTTCCGTCTGATCATTCCATTTGCCCTTGGAATTATAGCAGCCATTTTGTTCGGACATTATCATTTCATTAACTTTCATACTGTTCTCATCATTTCAGTTTTGTTGTTTACAGCTTCAATTCTAGCAAATATATTTTCCGGATTCAAACTACAATGGCTGGGAGGTTTGTGTTTTTATCTGTTTCTGTTTTGGTCGGGATACGGATTAACAGTCATTCAGGATCCAACTAACAGCGATGAATATTTTAGTAAAATTAGTAACCATAACCACAGGTATTTAATTAACATAATTGAACCTCCACAGGAAAAAACCAATAGCATCAGGGTAATTGCTGAGGTAAATTATGTAGAAGATTCTATAGAATGGAAGAGGGCGGCAGGAAAAGTTTTGCTCTACTTTGAAAAAGACGGTGCATCGGCTGCTTTAGAATATGGTGATGTTTTGTTTATTAGTGCCCCCTTAAATGCCACTGAGCCGCCAGCAAATCCACACCAGTTTAATTACAAAAGGTATCTTTCGTTTTCAGGTATTCATTACCAGTCTTATCTGAGAAGCAAAAACTGGTGTTTGATTGACAGCGGATTTGTTAATCCGATTTACCAGTTTTCATACAAGGCCCGTGATGAAATGCTAACAATGTTGGCCGACAATGGAATTTCGGGAGATGAGTTTGCGGTTGCTTCAGCGATATTGCTGGGTTACGATGAAAACCTCGAGCCAGAGTTGAGAGATAAATATGCCGGCGCCGGCGCCTTGCATGTTTTGTGTGTTTCGGGTTTGCATGTGGGAATTGTCTTTGCGCTGATGGAGTTTTTCCTTGCTTTCCTAAACCGCCGAAAATCCGGCAGGGTAGTAAGGCTGGTCATTATTTTATTGAGTATTTGGTGTTACGCGTTTATAACAGGATTGTCACCCTCAGTGCAGCGGGCAAGCGTGATGTTCAGTTTTTTGGCTTTCCGGCAAATTGGCAAATACCATTCAAATCCATACAATCTTTTGGCGGCATCAGCATTTGTGCTGCTGCTCATTAATCCTTATATTCTTACAAAAATTGGATTTCAATTATCCTATGCCGCCGTAATTGCGATCATTGCCCTGTTCAATCCGGTTTATAGTTTGGTGGCCGTAAAATACAAATTCACTGATGCCATCTGGAAATTGCTGGTGGTATCTTTTGCCGCTCAGGTAGGGACTTTCCCACTTTCAATATTCTATTTCCACCAATTTCCAAACTACTTTTTTCTTACAAACTTGTTGGTTATCCCGCTGGTTTGGCTCATCATTTACACTGGAATCATTAGCCTGGCAATCTCCCTGTTTTGGAAATGGCTGGCTGCCAAAATAAGCTTTGTCCTGAATTTAATGCTCCTGGGCTTAAACACATCAGTAAGTTTTGTTGATGCCTTGCCCTATTCAAAGTTTGAAGGACTTGTACTTTATTTACCCCAGGTGTTAATTCTTTATGGGCTGATTTTCATTTTAGTTCAGTTTTTTCTTCAAAGAAAAGGGACACTTCTGATTATGGTTTTGGTTTTTTTGATAGCACTTACATTTTCCTTCAGTGTGAGCCAATATAACCTTAGCAAGCAACAAAAGCTCATCGTTTACCAGGTGAACAATCATACGGCAATTGATATTTGTATTGGTTCCGAAACTTATTATTTGTGCGATAGTTTGATGGATGCTGATAAAAAGGCCTTCGAATTCAATATTGAAAACAACCGGATTTATTGTGGTGCAGGGAGGGTGAATGAATTTATACTTGATGATAGTACGTTTAAAGCGGAAACCGGCACTTTTGTGAAAGTATTGTCAAAGAATTTTATCGATGCCTGTGGAAAGCGAATTGCGATACTCGACAATGATTTTAATCCCCGGATTCCGGCAAGCAAACTCAAGGTCGATTTCTTGATTTTGAGAGACAATCCTAAAGCCAAATTTCAAGATATCAAAAGGATTTTCGACTTCAAATATCTAATCTTCGATTCCTCAAATAGCTGGTGGTTGTCCAATGAGTGGTCTGAAGAACTAAAGTTACAAGGGGTTAAAGTTCACAATACGAGGGTGGATGGGGCCTTTGTTGCAAACTTGTAGGGAAAATATTAGTCGAATCTTCTTTTAATTCTAAATAGAGTCCGTCCATAGAGTCGGTACTTTTCCGTAACTCCGGCATTTATGCCGGAGGATAATAAATTTGATACTACCTCCCTGCCTTTTCGCTGACACTGCCAAAGGCAGTGTCAGCGAAAAGGCAGGGGTTATTCATCTTTCCAAATCAATCCCCGGCATAAATGCCGGGGCTATGGATGTCTCAATGAAATTTACTTTAAAGACAGGCACTAAATTGTCAAATTATCTTATCGCCAAATTTTCAAATCAGCTTACGACCTCCCTTTCTCATTCAGCACCTTTGTATAATGCTTGAGGCTTCTAAGAATGAATACAACAACAATAGTGGCGGCAAGCACAATGGTTGATATCCTGGTATAATCGAAGGTTTCGGTTTCAAAGTAATGCCTGAGGTTATCAATAAACCAAAAACCAAATACTGTAGCCAGCACACCCGAATACTCTCGGCGAAGAATACTTTTGAGCGATAAAATCATGGTGCTTTTCCGGTATTTTGTGAATGCCGGAAAAAATGCAGGTGCTTTTAATGACCAATCAAGATATGCCTGGCCGAATTTCTTTTCCAGGAATCGCTCTTCGGCAAACATAATCCTTTCGTAATACAGCCAGTAGGCCAATGAAATAATGATTACAAAATAGATGTTGTAGGTAAAAACTACAATTCCAATCCACATCAAATAGTTGCCCAAATAAAGCGGGTGCCTGATGATGGAGTAGATCCCCGTAGTGTTAAGTTGCTCTGCCACCTGGCCCTCTTTGGTGTTTCGACCAGACGTTCCTGCGGGCGTTGATCCAATAGTTATTGCCCTGATGACAAACCCGGTTACGCTAAGTAAAACAGCCAGTGAAAGAAAAACCAATTGTGTTGTTTCAGACAGGTATGAGATATTTGTGACATAAATCACCGGAATTGCCAGGACAAACAAAACAACAGGGATATGGCTCCTGTTCCTGAAAAGGTAATTGCCGCTATTTTCGAATGAATGAATCAATGCCATGTAGGTATGGGTTTTTTAATTGGCTGCAAAAGTATAGATTTTATCTAATCGGATTGAAAGCGGGTTTGGGATTTGACAGATTCGCATAAGCATTTGAAGATATTGCAATGCAGAATCGTAAAGATTAAAAATGGAAAAATGAAAAGTTGAAAAAAATGGACTGCGGAATATCAGGTTTACTAGTGCTGTGAATTGGCAGTTCCAATTTATATGCAATATAAATTTCTAATATTACAGTTTTAGAGGCTGGTTCACGTAAATTACTTTTTTCTATCCGTAAGAAATATCTAAATTTGCGAATTCTAAATTTTAGATTCTTCTCCTGATAAATTTATTTCGATTGTTGAATTAAAAAAATTATTCGGTAATGGTACAAAAATTCGAAAATTCCCTTAAAACATGGATGGATGATGAAAAGGCCGCCCATGAGTTTATCAACGTTGTAGGAAAGCTCTGGTTTGAAAAGTCTATCGAACTAATACTTCTTCGCAGCCAACTTATTGACCGTGGGGCAGGAAAGGTCCTCAACAAGCACGTCCGTGCTAAAACGATCCTTGGTAAGGAGATGCGGATTCAGGATTCGTTGATTTTGGCCAAGGCAATTTTAGCAGAAAATATTGCACCTGCCCGGATTGACATAGGCCGCTTGAATGCTGAGTGGTCCGAAGAAAGAGAAAAATATAACAGCGCCAATGATTTTGTTTTAGACAAACTTAAAAAGTTTGTAAACGCCCCACCTCGTAGCACCCGTCATCAGGATGTTGTGCTTTATGGCTTTGGCAGGATTGGACGCTTGCTTGCCAGGGAATTGATAGCTATTGCAGGAAATGGGACTCAACTGAGGCTGCGCGCCATCGTTACCCGTTCCAATACGGATGAAGATATCAGGAAACGGATTTCGCTTTTCAGGAAAGATAGTGTCCATGGTAATTTTAATGGTGTGGCCAACGAGGATCTCGACAACAAAAGCTTTGTCATTAACGGCCATATTGTTCATTTGATTGCTGCCAATAATCCGGCTGAAATTGATTATACTAAATATGGAATAAAAGATGCACTTTTGATTGATAATACCGGTGTATGGCGCGATCGCGAAGGACTCGGACAACACCTCAAAGCAAAGGGCATTAGCAAAGTACTGCTCTCGGCTCCCGGCAAAGATGATATCCCAAACATCGTATATGGTGTAAATCAAAATACACTGGACCTGGATACTGAAACAATTTTCTCAGCCGCCTCCTGCACAACCAATGCCATAGTGCCAGGGTTGAAGATACTTGAGGAGCAATTGGGTATAAAAAAAGGCCACATCGAAACCATCCACTCTTATACCAACGACCAGAATCTCCTGGATAATTACCATAAGAAATCAAGGCGGGGCCGTTCAGCTCCTATCAACATGGTAATTACCGAAACTGGTGCAGGGTCAGCAGCGGCCAAGGCCGTGCATAGTTTGAAAGGTAAGCTAACTTCAAATGCAGTACGTGTGCCAACTCCAAATGTTTCGTTAGCCATCCTTACGCTGGAAGTGGAAAAAGAAACAACCGTTGATGAGGTTAACAATATGTTCCTCAGTGCATCTTTAAAAGGTACACTCATCGAACAAATCCGTTACAGCAATTCAACTGAGTTTGTATCCTCCGATGGAATTGGAGATTCGTGTGCTTGTATTTTCGATTCACCGGCCACTAAAGTTTCTCCCGATGGCAAAACCGTTATTGTTTATCTTTGGTACGATAACGAATTTGGTTATACTTCGCAATGCGTCAGGTTGGCCAAACACATAGGGAAAGTAAAAAGTTACAGGTATTATTAAAGTTCTGAAAAGAAAAAACTAGGGGCGCACCTTTGGGAACGTCCCTTTTTTGTTTGGAAGCTGTGAGTGCCGAGGCGAAGCATCGAGTCCCGGATTCTCGAATCCGAGGATTCGGAACATGCACAACCAAAGGTTGGCATTTGGAGTTAGGGTTCTGGGTTACGCGTTATATTTTGTAGTTAGCACACATTTTGGAAAGAGAACAATTCAATAAAGAAAAGAGTAAGACAATTAGATTAACTTTGTCTAAAAAGTAAAGTAAAATGGAACATCTGATATCAATAAATTATCCGGAATCTTTAGCGTTTTCACTCAAAATGGGAGACCAGGAATTTAGGAATGAAATGAAAACGCTTTCGCTTGTAAAACTATATGAGTTAGGTAAAATATCATCTGGGCTTGCTGCGAAACTGTTAAGTATGAATCGGGTTGATTTTCTTGAACTGCTTGAAA
>CAZBDF010000331.1:0-5884 GCA_964490385.1 uncultured Lentimicrobiaceae bacterium
GGCATAGTTCAGACGTGTCCTCGACTGGTTGACCTCATCCATGTATTTTAGTTTTGTGTCTTTTTCATTCAACTGATAACGGGCTTCAAGATCTGAAACTATTTCTTGTTGATTGTGAAAGTTCAGGCTGTCGATGGCTTCTGTATAAATTAGCAGTGTCTCTGTGGCTTTATCCCGGTCGTTTATCCCAATAGCAGCCTGTGTAATGTTTAGGAGGGCACGCTCCCTGCCTTCAGTTATTCCTTTTTCATCTGCTAACTTTATAGCCTCCTCCAGGTAATCATTTGCTTTTCGAAATTCGCCCATCTTAAGGTAGGTTTTTCCCATTGCCAATTTGCTTCTAAATATCCAAATATTGTAGTTTATTTCCTTTGCCATTGCCAGGATATCGAAATAAGTTTCGATCGCTTTATTAAATTGCCCTTCATCCACCAGCACATTGGCATAATTAAATGTTACAGCAATCATCATGGGTTTGTTACCCGTTGATTTAGTTATATTAATCGCGCTATCGTAATACATCTTAGCAAGTTCAGGCTTATCCAATCTTGCGAAAACAATGCCTGTATTTTTATAACTATGGGTAAGGGAATTTAAATTGTTTATTTGTTTGTTAATGGCGGTGCCTTTATTGTAATACTCCAGGGCTTCATCATAGTTTTTTAAATGTACATGTATCGAACCGATATTTCCGTAAGTAACTGCCAAAGCTCTTTTGTTGTCGTTTAGCTCAAATTTTTGGGCAGCCACCTGGTAATAATAAATGGCAGAATCGTAGTGCCCGGTTTCTTTATGCAAAACACCAAGGCTTTGGTAATAGTTGGCTATGTCGGGGGTTTCACCGGCGAGTTTATTTATTTGGATGGCCTTTTGCAGATGTGCTTCTGCTTCTTCAAAGCTTTGTTTTCGGATATTTGCCAGTGCCATAATGTTGTGCGACCTGGCCACGTTTATCTGGTCATCAATTTTTGCAGCATAAACCTGCATTTTCTGCGCATAGAAAATTGCGGAATCAGGATAGCCTCCCATGTCGAAACTGGCCGCGCATAAATTGAAGGCTTGTAAAACAATTCCTTTGTCATTTACCTTGTCGGAAATAGCAATAACGCCAATCGCAAGTTTTTGCAGGCTGTCAGGCTGGCGTTCGAAAAGACCATCTTTAACTGCTTCGGTGTATGTGTTCACGGTTATTTGATCTTCCTCTGTCAGGCTTTTGGGTTGACTGGTGCAACCGAAAAGGATTGTGAGGACAAAAAAAATGTAAACAAATATGGCCGTATAATTTTTGAAAAAAGAAGACTGAGATATGAAATTTGCCATTGTAGTGTGAATTAGATGATAATTCACAAATATAAGAAAGTTTGAAATTTAAAATTCGGAAATGAACCCAAAAATTATTCTACATTTGCCCGTACGGTAACAAGAACCGAATAGCTAATAAAAAATGAAGAGAGAAACATGAAAATCCTGAAGAAAATTCTAAAAATTACGGGCCTAATAATTGGTTCAATTTTTCTTTTTATGATTTTGCTGGTTGTTGGGGCAAAAATATTTGAAGACCAACTTGCTTCCATTGCCATGGAAGAGTTAGAAAATGAGATAGATGCACCCATGTCGATTGGTAAAGTATCGCTCATTCCGCTTTTTTCTTTCCCGCGGCTTAGCGCCGAAATAAATAACCTATGGATTGGTGACCCGAAAGGTAAAAATAATGACACCCTCTTTTACATCAATAGCTTAAAAGTAGGACTCGATTCATGGGATCTGTTCAAGGGCATTTATACAATAGATAAGGTGGAAGTTTCGGGTTTAGATTTTGACTATGTAATTGGTAAAGATGGTAAGTCAAACATCGACTTTCTCATCGATGCTTTTGTAGATACCACAGCCAAATTTGATCCTGACCTTATAAATCCAAACGATACATTAATAACTCCGCTTGATCTTAGTGCTGAGAAACTCAAGTTAGAAAATATTCACATTAATTATTTCGATAGCCTGAGCAACACAGCTTCACGGGTTTATATTCCGGAAGTCAACATTAAAGTCAAAGTCAAAAACGATATTTACACTGCAAAAACAATTGGTAGCTTTGTCTTAAGCAACTGCCTTTTTGAAGGGGCAAAGGCTGAGCAGATGGAATCCTGCACTATATATTTCGATTTGGAGTATGAGGGCATCGAAGCCACAATCAATGAATTGTCTATCATCAGCGAAGGTATTGAACTGGCGGTCGAAGGAAGTTTTCGGAACAGTAATACGCTTTCAGTTGACGCCACGCTTGAAGCCAAAACCCTGGATTTTGACATTTTAAAAAAATACCTTCCTGACGAGTACTTAGCTCTTTATAAGGGAACGAAGCTGGGGCGGATGGAAACATCTGTTTTAGATATAGAAATGGATTATGAAGGCGATGATGCCAAGATTAAAAAATTATCCTTCAACAGCAAAGGCATTGATCTGGATTTAGAAGGAAACATCAATCACAGCGATACAATGATTATAGATGCCAGATTTGATGCAAACACACTGGATTTTGATATTTTAAAAAAATTTATCCCGAACAAGTACATCGAAGAATATGGACTAATAGATCTTGGCGGAGTTGCTGAAGTTTCTGCCCGTATAAACGGAAAATATGCCGATTCAACTTTGCTACCCTTGGTTGATGCAGATGTAAATCTCAGAAACATTAGACTTCAAACTAAGGATTACCCGAAAATTGATACCCTGAACCTGGCGGCTCAAATTAGCAGCGGAGAAAATCCGTATATGAATAATGCAGTTGTTAAAATTGCTGACCTACTGGTTAAAACACCACTTAGTTCATTTCAGCTTGATGGAATCATTCGTGGATTAGAAAAGCCTTTATACAACCTCAGCACAAAATTGAATATAAACCTGGCAGAGTTTAAAAACCAAATCCCGGACAGCCTTGCCAAAAACCTGGAGGGAATTATTATTGCCACCATTGAAACAAGTGGTGCTTTACCCGAAGAAATCCCTGACGACTTTACTGATTATGTGCTGGATAGAAGTACGCTATCCGTAAATTTTCGGGATGTATCTGCATTGTTTATGGATTCGATACAAATTGATGGTTTTAGTTCAGACTTTAATTTAAGGCCTCATAATTCCAGGGATAAAAAGATCCAAATTACAAACCTTAACTTAAATTCCAAAGCCCTTAATCTCGACTTACAAAACACTTCAATGACAGCAATTTTATCAGGCAGGGTTTCTGATCTTTCAACTTTGAGGGCTGAATTACAATCATTCAGAATTCAAAATGGGAGCAACCTGATTGTGGGAAGCGCAGAAATAAACAATTTTGAGGCTCCTGAATTTGATGTCAACGCAAACGTTTTTCTTAAGCTTGAAGAATTGATGGCCTTTGTGCCCGATTCGATGGTAAAAAGCATGACAGGAACAATCAAAGCCGGTGTTCAATCAAAGGGGAAAATCCACCCCGATTCGCTGGACAGTCAACTATATCCCATCCTTTTTGAAAATAGCAGTTTCGATCTTGACCTTAATAATATTAGCCTCACATTTCCTGATTCTATCATGAATGTTGATAATATTTCCGCCCGAATCAGCATGACAGATGATATGCTTAAGGTTGATGATTTTTCGGCAATGTACAATGGCTTGAGTTTAGAAATGGATTCTACCATCGTGCAAAACATCTATAATGCTGTGCTCCTTAACCAAAACAAGGAATTGTACTTAAAAACCCACATCAAACTTGGCGACATCTTTTACGATGACTTTAAGCACTTGATGTCTATGGGTGCAGAAAATACAAATACTGATACAGCTACTGCCATTGAAGGTACTTCAACCGAAGCACAAAACTGGACTTTCCTGATCCATGGTTCAGCGTCAGTAAATGGCTTAATCATTGATTCTACAATTATTGAGGATTACAAAATCAACCGATTGCATATCGAGGATTTGTCAACGCTTTTTAAGCTAACAGACAGCACTTATATCATAGATCAATTCAAATTCAAGGCATTTGAAGGAGAGATGAACAACTCCTTTCATTACAAAATACGAGAAGATGGAACGCAATCGGTTTCCGCGCACAACGTAATCCAAAACATGAACATCCGCTCACTGCTCATAGATATGGATAATTTTGGAATGGATTCGCTTATCAGCTATGAAAATATCAGCGGGCTTTTTTCAACGGATTTAAATACTTTTATTCCGATTGATGATTCCCTTTTGATAGACAAAATGATGGTTAGTGGTGATATAGTGCTTGAAAAGGGTGGGGTTTACAATTACCCACCGGCACAGGAGGTTTCAGAATTCACCAGGATTAAGGAACTTGATAATATCCAGTTTAAAACCCTCCGAAGCAATATTTTTATGTTTAAAAACAAGCTGTATGTCCCAAGAACCAATATTGTTAGCAACGCCCTGGATATTGCAGCGTTCGGAATGCAAAGCATGGCAGGTGACTGTGAGTATCACCTGGAAGTACACCTGAGCAATATCCTGTTTGGGAAATCGAAAAAAAGAAACAAGAAACAAGATAACAGTGGTGAAGAAGTTGATGAAGGGTCGTTAAAGAAAGCATCTCACAAAGTAAAGTATGTTATCACCGAAGGAAAGTCAAAAGTCGGGAGGGATACAAAGGAGGCCCGCGATGAGATGATGAATAAGATAAGGGTACAACAAAAGATGCTGGATTTTATTTTCTTCCCAAAAAATATCCATTATAGCACTGCCGTTGATAAAAAGAACTAATTTTGCTATTGTAATTCTAGAAAAATAAATTTAATCAAAAATGAAAACATTAAAATCATTGGTAGCCATTGCGATAATAGTTTTGATCTCGTTACCATTTTCAAGTTGTGAAGATTTAGGAGATGAAAGCTGCGAGCAACAAGACATGAACCTGGTCCTTGATTGTGGTTCGGAAAAAAATGTGGAGGTATGCTGTACCACAGATGCTGATTGTGTGTACAAATATAATGGGCAGGAATATCCTGATTCAAATGCAGGACGTAGTGATCTGTCTGATGCACTGGGCTGTAATTACAAAAGTTCAGGTGAAAACGATGCACAAAAGGAGCTAATCATCAAAATCCTTATTGAATTGAAGGAAAAGGCTAAAATGGGGATTTAATAGCTGTTTTTGAAAGATTTTAACTACGTCGGTTGGTATCTAAAACCACCACCATCCACCCTTTTTCATTCGTTTTAGTTTCTTTTTCAAATCCTGGGGGCTTAAATTCAGGGCGATAATTTCACCTTCACCATCCAGCAATACGCTTGATGGAATCCTTGTGATATTATATGTTTTTGCTGTGGCAGACTTCCATCCTTTCATATCACCGACATTCACGAAGACATTTATGCTGTCTTTCTTGATACTGTTTTTCCAGGCAATCTGGTTTTTGTCGAGTGAAACATAGACTATCTCAAATCCATTTTCCCCATCTTCAAAATCTGTGTTGTGGTATTTTTCAAAAACCTCAAGCAATTCAGGTGACTTTTTTCGACAAGGTGCGCACCAGGAAGCCCAAAATGTTACAAGTACAACTTGACCTTTTAGTTGTGAAAGACGAAAATCGTCACCATCAACAGTTGGGAGTTCAATTTCAGGAGCTATATCCCCGATTTCAATTCCCTCCAGGTTAGCCTTCTTTTGGCCAAACAGGTTTGCTGTTACAAGTATGGATAAGGTAATTATTATGAAAATTTTCATTTTTATATCAGGTTAAATTTTAATTTATTTTCTGCTCAAATAAAAGTAAATAATGATAGAACAATTATTGAGCCAGTTGTAAAGCCGCAAAGATAATACCGTATGTGATTCAAAATGCGCCATTATTTCATTTTATTCATAATGCCACTTTGAATCTAC
>CAZBDF010000332.1:0-5850 GCA_964490385.1 uncultured Lentimicrobiaceae bacterium
AGCAAACTGGTTTTACCACTACCCGTTTTTCCCACGAGGTAAATAAATTCTCCGGGTTCAACTTCCAGGCTTAATTCAGACAGGGTCAGGATTTTATCCCGATAAACTGAAACATTGCTAAGTGAAATGATAGGATTTATTTGCATTGGAGATTACTTTATTCAGTAAGGAATATTTTACAAAATTTTGTCATTTGCTGCGCTGTCATTAGTGCTATGCACGTCATTAAGTTGTCAATAGGCTTCGCCGTCATTTGTAGTTATTAGGCTTCGCCGTCAATAGTGCTACGCACGTCATTAATTTATCGTTAGGCTTCGCCGTTATTTACTTTGCTGTCATTGGCTTCGCCGTCATTTATTGAATTCCCATCAATGACCATCAATGACCATCAATTTCTATTATAGACCATATCAGGGCCGCCATCCCCTCCTTCGTCGGGGCTGGCATCCCTTCAATATGATTGACAAACTCTATTTAACAAATGACCACAAATGACCATCAATGACTTTATTCTATTTAAACAACTTCTTGTACATCTCAGGATAAATAATAATCTGATACCTGTTGCCCAAGGCTTCATAGGCATCTAAACCTGCTGCCTCAAAACTATCTGAAAGTCCGCTGAGGTCATCAATTGTTTTTTCGTAAAGTTGCTGCCCAAAAGTATCCGTAACCACAACTTTGGCCGTCATAGTTGTAGAATACATCCCGTTTCGCTGGGTATTGGTTTTTGTTATGGCTGTAACTTTCAATACTAAATCAGCATGCTCCGCCCGGTCAACAAGGGTAAATCCATCTCTCAAAAGCAAATCAACAATAGTTGGAAATAAGAAAGATTGTCCCAAGGGTTCCCCCAGGTTACTTTCATTAATTTCGATGAAGAACGATGGCGTTACAACATTGATAGGCAGGACATAGTCAGGTGTTGTAATATTCTGCAAAAGCTTCCTGACAACCGGATCGCTGGTACTCTCGCGAATCAATTTATCAAGGTCAATCGATGATTCCAGAAATTCTTCATTTCTTTTGGTGTCAGCTTTACCAATTTCAATCCTGGCCTCCCCTTTTGAATCAGATTCAGCAACAATGCTGCCTCCCGGGTTCCACGAAAGAAATGAATTGATTTTGAACCCGCTCAATTTTCTTCCGTTACCATCCACAACCTTAACAACTATTGGATTCTCTTCAGGACTTTTTCCCCTGCGGACTGCTATCGATTCTTCGGGGTAAACGATGCGGATATCCTGGACAAGATCAGTAAGCCCGGATAACAACTCACTGCCATATGCCTGCTGGGTACCATCCACCTCAACTTTCAAATCTTCAGCCAGAAAATCTTTCACATCTTCCAATGCCTTGATGTTAAACCGGATACTTTCTTTTACATTGCCTGCATCCTTAAACTCAATGGCCTGCTCCAGATTTCCCATCGATTTTGAAATTGCATCATTTTTTCGCTGGGCTTTAACAGCCTTGTATTTTTCTTTCGATAGGCGATAATAGACCCAATATTGTTCCTCGCTATCCCAAGAATCCACCAATTCGTAACCTTCAAGGTACTCATCTGATGAAAGTTTAATGTTGTCTTTGAAATACTCACTGTAGTTATCGTCGTACTCATATTGGCTAAGTACCGATGAGGCAGAAATATTAACCGAAATATTTCCGGCTAACTCCGACAGGGCATTTTGCCTGGCCTTTTCATGAAAATCCATGTTTGTGTTTGCCTTGGTTGCCGATCCAACCCCATAATAATACCCCGGATTTGTCGGACTTTGCTTTACCCAATCCGGAGCATCAGCCAGGTATCCATTGCCGGTATTTTTGGTGCTTGTGCATCCAAACACAAGTATCGTTAAAATAAACAGGTAAAGTAAATTTTTCATTTTTCAGGATCGAAATTATTAACATCATTGGCAAGCTCACCGGTAATATCACTGAATGCCGACTTCATCAATTCGTTGGTAGATTTAATTTCAGAAGACTGACGCAGTAGCCTTTGCAGGCTGCGATATCCATTTTCCTTCAACGAATAGGTTCCATTTGAAAAGCTGGCCGGGTACAACTTATCCTTATCTCCGCTGTAGTTTGCATATTCGGCCCTGTCATTTTCGCGCCTGTCCACCCTGTCCGATAGTAAAATCTCCCCGGTTGTGGTGGAGATAAGCTTAAAATTCACCGTCACCGCAACATCGTTTTCACGGGAGATTTCGGTGTATTTTACCTGCCTGTCGTATATGGAAGTTTCGCCGGTTTTCAACTTTGTTACCTGTCTTTCGAAACCGGTTTTTTCCTCTTTCACTTCCTTTCCTGTCCGGGCTTCAAATTCAGTAAACTCACAATACAAAATTGCTTTGATGTTGTTGCGTTCATATAAACTTTTCAGGGCTTTTGCATCAATCCGACCTGACGAACTTTTCATAGCCCCATCAAGGCGGCTATTAATAGCCGACAGATCATATATTTTTAAAAACGGGCTTTTAAGGTTGATGAGATTATTATTGAGCATTGCCTGAAACTCCCGTGCCTGGGAAGAGTTTTTCCGAATGACCGGGGTTTGGATGGCGATGGGATATTGAGCACACTCCAAAGCCTCTTTAAGCAGCAAATCAGCATCTTTGTATTTTCCGGCATCGGCAATAATTTGCTCATAGGCGAAATAAGCTGTACGACATTTATCTTCTTTCATCAACACTGCTGCCTGCCGGTAGATAGGCTCGTTGCGCGCTTCGGTGTATAATATTTTTACATTTTCGAAAGAGGGGTTTCGGCGATGGACCTCCCCAAGTGCCTGGGCCGCATCTTCAAAGTTTTCATCAATCAAGAGCAAGGAACCTTCTTTGTAGCGCTCGTTTAGGGCCTGTGTCATCCTACCCACAACATCTTTGTAATTGCTTGCCGATAGATAAATGTACTCCCAATTATCGTAGGCTCCAATGTAATCCCCCTCAGCAAATAGCTGCGATCCTTCAATATAAACCGGCTCAAATGTGGCCTGGTCAAGAAAATTGCGGGTATCCTTATAATCGGGATCAATATTGTAAATCTCCTTGAAAACTTCTTTTGCCTCCTTGTAATTTGCCTCGTAAATATAGTTCTGTCCGACTTTGTATCGATCGACGAGGTAAAATTCCTTGGCATCCACAAAATGACGCTCCATCGACTCATCAGCCTTCAAATCGACATCTGATTGCTTAAGCCTGGTAATGAGGTTTCGCGCTGCAAGGTATTGATACACTGTTCCTTTGTAGTTGCCCTGCCTGTAGGAAGTAGCTACATTTTGCGACAATTCTTCAAGATAAATCTGACCGCTCCGCTTCAATGCAATTGTAATATCCACCTTTTGCGGCTTTTTAACATGGGCCTGATAGTAAAGTTCTGAAGCCTCTTTAAACATACCAACAGCCTCATACTTTTGAGCCTGCTTTACAGTTTTCTTTGTTCCGCACGAAATCCATCCGAAGCCAATGCCAATTATCAGAAACCAAAATAGAAGTACCCGTAAGCGCATAATCGTTTGTTTTTTCAAGGTTGGTAAAATTAGTATTTTCAAAAACATGATTAGTGCCAAAGGAGGAAAATTAGGTATTTTTTGTAATTACCCTGCCTTTTTATCAATTTTGAACTTTAGTGGTGAAAGATAATAGGTATGTTTATAGGGGGAATAAGGTGTATAAGGTTTATGAATTCTTAGTACTGTAATCCTCAAATACAGTTTGTTTCATTGCGTCATTGTCTCATTTAAGCCCCGCAGTGGCGGGATTTCGCTGCGCTCAACATTTTATCATTTAATCATTGCTTTCACAAATCAACAACCTTTACCCCAGGATGCTTCGCAATATAACTTCGGATGATTGAGTGTACGTGCTTATTTTCGATGTAAGGCTTCACACAATCCATAAACATCAACAACTCATCAAACCCATCAATATCTTTTTCGGTAAACCCAAAACCCATGTATCTGCCGTTTTCGATATGCACCACCGACCACTCATCATCGGTTCGCCCTTTATCAATCACCAGGAAATTTTCATTTTTATAGAGGTATTTTTCAACCAACTTGCGGGCACGCGCATTATAATCAGCAGGGCTTTCCTCGCCAATGCAAGCGCCAAGGCATTCTTTAATTTTATATTGAAAACACGAATTTTTGGCAGTGTACAAACTACAAAGTTTCTGACAAAGTTGAAATTCTTCGGCTACTGCAAACAGGAAGTTTTTTGCTGCCATTTGGGAATTGAAAGTTGTAAGTGGCGTTTCGCTTTCGTCTTTGTCCAATCGACCTATCCTGAAGCAAATATAGCCGTCCTCATCAACCTGGTAAAACAAACCATGGTTAAACATAGTTCGTCTTTGTGCCCGGTTATACACCGGCAGGTGTTTGGCAATTTCATGCGATTCCAACAAAAGTGCAATCAATTCACTTCCTGTAATCTCATAGTCAATTTCGGCCACCTTATTTTTCATTTCAAGTGCCCGCTTGGTCGTATTGTTACTGAGGTGGCTCATTACCCTTGATTTAATATTGAGGCTTTTTCCGATATAAATGATGTTGTGATTGTCATCCAAAAAATAATACACACCAGCTTCTTCAGGTAATTTTTTTATGGATTCTGGTTTCAAACTGCTGTTAAGCCCCTGCAACGAAATTTCAGTTGGATTGGGATCGATGGACAACAACATTTCAAACAATTTTACCGTTGCTGATGCATCGCCGTAAGCCCGGTGTCGATGTGGGTTACCAATTCCTAATTCATCACACAACTTACCAAGGCTATATGATCTTCGCCCGGGAATTAATTTGCGACTGAGTTTTACAGTGCATAGCTTTTCGCAATTAAATTCATAACCCAGGCTCTTAAATTCCTGCCTGATAAAATTGTAATCGAAACTAACGCTATGCGCAACAAAGACCCTGTCTTCAGTCATCTCTACAATTTTTTTTGCAACCTCAAAAAACTTGGGGGCATTCTCCACCATGCGGTCGTTTATACCAGTAAGCTGTTGTATGCGGTAGGGAATTCTTTGCTCAGGATTAATCAAAGTGGTAAATTCCTCCACAACCTTTTTCCCGTCATGAATCAGGATGGCAATCTCGGTGACTTTCCCACTTTTATAACTTACTCCCGTGGTTTCTATGTCGATGATGGCGTACATGTGATTATAAATAAAACTATATTCTATTGAAATTCAATTATTAATAAATTTGTTACTTTTGAAGTATTAAAATTACAAAAGTTATGAGTTACCTTGTTGTTGAAATTGAAGACGATTCTATTGATGGTATTTTGAAATTGCTTAAAGACACAAAAACTGTAAAATCTGTCAAAAAACTTTACAGCGAAGCTGAAGAAGATGCAATACTTGCGCAAATGGTCAAGGAAAGCAGAGTATCCGGATATGCTTCTGAGGAAGAAGTTATTAATATACTTCAATAAATGGATGTTCTTTATACCAAACAATTTTCCAAGGATATTTCCAGAATAAAGGACAAGCGATTGAAGGATAAGATTTTTGCTACAATTCAAGAAGTTAAAGGTTCGAAAACAATTTTGGAAATTAGTCATCTTAAAAAGATTAAGAACCATAAGAACACATTCAGGATTAAAATTGGAAATTACCGTCTGGGAATTTATCTTTTTGGCAATGTTATTGAATTTGCTCGTTTCGTCCACCGAAAAGACATCTACCGCTATTTTCCCTGATTTTTCCACTTGTAACCTATATTATCCTCCCCTCCTCCCTAATCCAAAAACCGCTCACTAATCTTCTTCACTTCCGCCCTGATTTCGTTAATATTGTCCATCATCTCATTTTCAGTTGGCCTGGTTTCGGGAACTTCGGAACTGA
>CAZBDF010000333.1:0-5826 GCA_964490385.1 uncultured Lentimicrobiaceae bacterium
CACAAAGATAAGAAATAGTGGGGATTAGGGAAAGTGTTAAAGTTGGTGGGAAATTTGACGTTTCCAGGTCCGCCAACTGGCGGACGTTTGAAAGTCGGGGCCAGGAAACTTTCCATCGTCCGATGACAAGAGGACATGGAAACGTTAAAAAAACCAGGTAAAAACAGTTACCCTTCTTTAACACCCTTGACTCTGTCAGGATTTCCTACGTCGGACCCTGACAGGTCTTTCCCAATTTGACCTGACAGAGTCCGAAGGGCCTGTCAGGGTCAAATAAAAAAAAGAAACAGCCCGCTCATTACAAGCGGACTGTCTGGATTTATAGGTATGTTAAATTTTTCTTTCATCACTCAATAACAAGTTTCTTAATGTCAATTCCATTTTCAGAAACTATCTTCACAAGGTAAATCCCGTTTGGTTGAGCCGATAGGTCAATATTTCCGGGAAGCCTCATTTCAAAGTTAATGATTTCCTTTCCAAATGCATTGAAGATATAAATCTTAGCTCTTGAATAGTTTGCATCAATAGTGAATGTTCCATTGGATGGATTTGGGTAAAGGTTGAAACTCAACCCCGACAGGGTTTCTAATCCTGTTGAGGTTAATCCCCTTACTACCGAAAGCCCGTTCGCTTCAAAACCATTTGAGCAACCTAAATCATAGTCATAGCTAACTGAAAGTGGAGAAGTTTTTCCATCGCTGGCATTGTACCATTTCCATGAAATTTGCTCACCGGTAGTGAAGCCGTCGATGGCTTCAGTTGTCGGATCATCAGCCATTAATGCCACGGCAAGTGATTTTTGTCCGTCGGTCAATGTAACAGATCCAGCACATTTTCCATTTTCAGTAAACGCTCCCAATATGTCACCGGGTTTCAATACATCGAGGCAAGCCGCTTTAAATGCAACTATATGTGTTGATGGTGATACTTGGTAATCATTCCAGGGGGTTGAAACAATCTGAGGAATTTGCATTGGATTGGATGCCTTGGTGCTGCCCGCTGGGAAAGTTATTATTCCTGTCTGGGTCATATAAACATAGTAGGATTTTCCCGGGTACAAGGTGAGCAGTGTATGAATATTATAGGCCGGCCACAGAATTTCAGAAGTGGCAACTCCTTTAGCCAAAACAAAACCAGGCAGACTTCCTAGAAATGCCATTGCATCCACCTCGCTGTATGCCGGTATCAGGTTCCAGCCTACATTGAGATAAATCGTTCTGCCGGATAATTCGTCGCCATACATATGCAGGGCGATATCGTTGCTTACTTTAATCACATACCCGGATGCAGTATCCCAGTTTATTAAAGTATTGATGGCCGGGCCGGGCCAGTACATCCCGCTAAGGTTGCGCATAAATATGACATCATTGGAAACCGCACCAAGCAAAGCTTCCACATTACTAATTTCAAGATTCAAATTAGAAGAAATGCCACTCCAGCCTGTTAATATGGTTAAAGGTTGATTTGAAATTTGTTCCAAAGAAAGTTCATCATAATACACATCTACATTTTCGAGGGTGTGGGCATATAGGTTGATGGCAGCAATATTCAGTGATCCACCACCACTCAGGCCTTCGGTCCAGCTTTTGCTTATGAGGTGCTTGTTGTCATAATAGATCGATTGCAAATTATTGTCAAGGTCAACGATGACTTTCACTTCAACCCAGGCATCTTTTACCAAAGGCAGCGTTGTACCATCAAAATCACTTTCAACAACATTATTGTCCGGGTCGAATTTTATTTGTGTTGACCAGTTGTTAGTAGTATCGTTATGGTCGTATTGGTTGAGCAAGATGATGTAAGTTTCACCACTGGCTGCCTCAGTTGGGATATATTGCCAGGTTTTGAAAAGCCATACACCTGAGTTACATCCTGTATATTGGTGGAGAATATCATCAGCAACACCTTTCCCACCGTCTTTACCAGCAACACCTTTTATCTTTAGTGCATTGGCCCCTGAATAAACCTGTGCATTGGTGACCCTTGCGTTGTCAGATGCTGCTGCGTCTCCCCAGAACTCCCATCCGCCCAAACCAACGATATCTGCACCTAAAGGATAACTTTCGAATCCTTCGGCCCAGGATGATGGACTGGGGTTTACAATAGTAATCATATAATCCTCCACTTCACCATCGGTGGCAAGTCCGGTGTAGCTGAGGCCTCCCACGGTATTGAACCTGAACCTTGAAAAAGTATTTCCTAATATTGCCCCCGACGGCACAGTAAACGCAACGGTGTTCAAGCCGGCACCAAGTGGTGCATCGGTACAAATTTGCTCTCCGGCATCAGCCCAGTCACCATCAATATTAAAGTCTATCCAGGCGTTAAGTTTTCCGGCTACTGATGCAGTAACCTGGATTGAGCTATTGCTTCCAGGTACAATGGTAGATGAAAATACTACTCCATCTTCGTCAATTAAATTTGCGTTATCATCACCCTGGGCATTGGGGTCAGGTTGACCATCAGGCTCTCCATCAATCAGGTTGCCCATGTAGGTAACACCGTCAATAAAATGGTAAGCTCCATTGCTTGTCAGGTAGGTAGGATAGCTTGGATCGGGGGCATCGCCGAAATCACATTCACCGGCAAACAGGAGATAATCTTCGGTTTCGCCGTAGGTAAATATTCCGGAACCATCCCAAGGAATGATTATAGGTTGATCGGTAACAGTGAACCTTGCCCAGACATAACCCGGATTGGGGCCAACCAGGAATCCTGGTGGATTAAGCGATGAAATTAAGCCATTAAATGCATTTGGAACCTGAAAATTCACAAGCACATGTTCAGGGACCGGCTGTCCGCCCGAGCAGCTTGATGACCCTCCCCAGGCACCGTTTTGATCCCAATCGATAAGTACATTAACATATGCAATAGCATTGTTTGGGATCCCGTTCCATACATCTAAATCAATATTATTGCCCCAAAGTGCCTGTGTACAATTATTACCTAATGACATTTGTAGATGGGGCAACCCAACCATGGGTACCACTTTTTCGGCACTGGGATTTCCTATAATATTGTAGGCTTCCAGCAAACTCAAGCCTGCATCTCCATCATCATATGTTTCATCGCTGTTGTAAAATGATGGACTGAAGGCCGGGCAAAAACCTGCATTCCCATCTGATTCGGAATCGCCTCCTGGACCAAACCAAGCAAATCCTCCGCTCTGGATCCAAGTTGCGGACCCGGTCCCCATACAAGTGGGAAATTGACCAATAACACCAGTTGAAGGATAAGCCAGCGCCCCTTCGGGTGCATCACCAAAATCGAACACTACCTGTGGAGCATGGATGACTGTGATGCCAGGGCAAAACTCAGATGTGTTGCCATTCATGTCAGTGGTAGTTGCTAAGATTAGACTTCCTATATATGGAACAAGGCTTCCTGGTGAAGTTAATGTTACACTCCAGTTACCGGCCGCATCTGGTGTGACATTTACTATATAACGAACATCTGTGCTACATGAAGCAGAGACCCAAAAAAGCTCAACTATGGCCTGGGAAGGATTTGTATCAATGTCGATAGTACCACTTATTGTTGTGGTCCCTTGAATACCATTTGGTTGCCAGAATGCGCCATTGATATCTGGAAAGTTTAGTAACAAGTTTGGGCCAAGGTCAGGGTCATTCGGGTCATTTGCAGTAATACCATCGTTCCCAAGGTCAATATCCAGGCCACCATTGTTGTAAATTAGGTTTTGACTAAAGGTATTATTTATTGAAGCCGCACCGATGACACAAATTCCATCACCACCGTTATTGAATATTGTATTAGGATACATAACCAGGCTACCACCCACACTAATAACCTTATTGGATTGTGAATTATCAATAAAAATCCCGTGACCAGTGTTGTAGGAAATACTGTTTTGATGATGGTATCCACTGGTATTGCCAATTTGTGTTTGTTGGGCATTGTTGCTGATATGTATTCCGTTTCCGTTATTGGGCCCTATATGGCAAGATTCAATGATATTCATGTTGGTGCCCACACCCCTAACCCATATGCCATCCTGTAAATTGCCTGCAATATAATTGTAATTGGCATTGGTGGCACTGAGCCCAAAAGTGTTCGATTGAGCTCCATTTTCTATAAGAACACCACATTGATTGTTGGGTAAGGCTGAATTACGATTGGCATCTAAGCCAATGATATTGCCACCCAGGGAATTATTATCAGTATTTTGATCGGTAATCCAAACCCCATTCATTGTATTCCCGGAAATCACATTTTGAAACATTGCACCAATTTGATTGCCCGTAGCACCCAAAAAAATGCTTACGCCATTACCGGTGTTTGGTATGGCAACCATTCCTGTGTGGTCGGTGCCGATAAAATTTCCTTCGATGACATTGTTGGATGTTCCGGGATTTAAGATGTCGATACCGCTATAACCCATTGTGCCACCATTTGCCGAAATTACA
This sequence comes from uncultured Lentimicrobiaceae bacterium, assembly GCA_964490385.1. Classification (GTDB taxonomy): domain Bacteria; phylum Bacteroidota; class Bacteroidia; order Bacteroidales; family 4484-276; genus 4484-276. The sequence goes on from CAZBDF010000333.1 coordinate 4,425, forward strand.
TTTCCGTGTGTACTATTCATGTACGAACCAATGCTATTCCCCGAAGCACCATCTTCAAGCCTCATACCGCTTCTTGTATTTCCCAGTGCCGTTGTTCCATTAACATCTGTGCCGATGAAGTTACTTATCACCGTGTTGTTTGATGTTCCTGCTCCCTTAATAACAACTCCATAGGCGTTGCCGGAAATAATATTCCGTGATGCTGAAGTAGTACTCCCGATCATGCTGTTTGAAGCCCCATTAGAAATCAAAATACCGTTGTCCCAGTTTGCTATGGCAGCATTACCATTGACGTTGGTGCCAATATAATTGCCAAAAACACCTGTAGCTGTCGTTCCGGCACCATCGATAGTAATTCCATTTTGATTCCCCGAAATAAGGCACCGGCCGCCCGGTGTGCCATCACCAATATTGTTGCCCATCAAACCAACACCGGCAGCATTGATTATAGCAACGCCGGATTGTGAATTTGGGATAGCAAATGTTCCGGCTGAATTAGTGCCGATATAACAGCCTTCGATGGCATTTCCCTGGGCATTGTCCAAACTCCCATCTATAACAATGCCGTGGTTAAAACCATTGACCACGATACCGCGAATGGTATTACGCCAGGTAGAAATATAAATTCCATCAGCTGCTGGAATATTTCCCCCATTAATCTGGATAAGTAATATTACATCCGAAGGCATTCCCTGGGGCTGGGTATTGGCTTGTGCACCAGGTTGCGTATATCCGTCGATAGTGACGCCGTTTTGGTCAGTGAGCGAAGGATATTGCGAGAAGGGCATAAAGGTTAGCAAGCCACCAATGTTGATATTAAAATCGATGATGTCCGGGCCAATGTTATTGTTGGCATCAATGATTGCCTGTCGAAGTGAACCAGAACCTGAGTCTGCCATGTTAGTTACTGTGTAGGTAGCAGCTTGTAAAGGCTGAAAACTAAAAAAGCAAATAATCAGCATGCTTAAAATTGAAGTAATTGTTGATTTTTTCATGAGAGGCTCCTTTCTTTTATTGTTTATAAAAAATTGTCGCGTACTGTAGGGCAAGGGCTGTGCCAAATGATAAATTAATAATATTTTACTTTTTGAATATCAATGTTTTAAGGGTGGGTACATGCTTTCGGGAGATATTTTATTTTGATGGGTGAAGCCTGGAAATAAAAAAATTTTAAATGTGGGTGAAAATGAGTTGGCGATTTCACCCAGTAAGGTGAAAATCCATTCTATGGACTTTTACATACCAATGCTATGTTAGATGAGACAAAATATTATTTAGCCAATAAAACAACCATTCTGAAGTATGATATCCTAATTTTTTTTATATTCGCTTTTTAATTTAAACTGACGTTCTATGAGATATCAAGAAGTGAAAAATTTCATCAATGGCGATTTTGTTGAAA
>CAZBDF010000334.1:0-5810 GCA_964490385.1 uncultured Lentimicrobiaceae bacterium
ACCAGCATTTCGGGAAAGGGGCCACCAGAAGATGTGAAGCCGGCAGCAACAATTTGCCCGGTGGGCTGAATGGCAACTGCATTCCCTGCATCTGGGCTTCCGGCTACATCGGTTACAGTTATGCCATCTGTTCCAAAAGTTGTATCCAAAATACCATCAGCAGTAAGACGTGCAATTACCAGGTCATCATCATCTATCGTGGTAGTATAGCCACATAATATTATTTCATCATCGGTCTGCAATGCTATACTATTCAGGTAATTTTCGCCGGCAATAATATTTACCGTGGTTGAACCCGCGTCTCCAAAAGTATTGTCAATCGAACCATCCTGGTTTAGCCTTACAGCGGCCATATCATACCTCAGCGGTTGGTTACCAATCCACGTGTGCCCGCCCACTATAATTTTACCATTACTTTGTATGGCTAAGTCCAATATAAAATCATGGCCTTGGCCTATGTTGAACAGTTTGGTGCCGTTATCGGCAAAACTATTGTCAAGCGAGCCATCGGTATTGAAGCGGGCTATCGCGAAACCAAAATTGCTATTTTCGTTAAAACCCATTCCACCGGCCACTATTTTTCCATCATCCTGAACAACGACACTTTTCGCAAAGCACGAACCAACACCTACATCTGCACTGGCCAGGCCTCCCGTGCCAAAAGTATCATCAAGTGTCCCATCAGTATTATACCTTAGCAGCATAAACTTATCGTTGTGGTCGCCCGCGAGCAGGATTTTTCCATCGGCCTGCAGGGCTATTGCTTCTGCTACATCGCTCGCACCGAAATCAGTAATCACGATGCCCGCGGTTCCAAATGTATTGTCAAGTGTCCCATCGGCATTGAGCCTGATAAGGAGCACATCGGTTGAGGAGCCGGTAAAAATATAGCCGCCAAGAACGATTTTTCCATCAGGCTGTATAGCACTTCCAAGTGCATAGTCGCTGGTGGTAGTAGCCGAAATCACTGCCATGCCATTGTTGCCAAAAGAGTTATCCATCGAGCCATCATCGTTATATCTCACCACGGCAGCAGCGTACTCGCCCGGGAAACCGGCGTACCCGCTTGCAACAATTTTTCCATCGCTTTGAATGGCCACGGCTTCGGCACTGTTATAGCCGGGAATTACGGTAGTTACTACAATGCCCCCACTTCCAAATGAAGGATCCAAAAAGCCCGGTTGCGCCTGGGCAAAGGCTACTGTTGTTAGAAATGCAATTAATGTGAAGATTCTTTTCATTGTTCTAAATGTTAGTTTATTAATTTGTTATTTTTTCCTGTTCTTTTTGTATGGCCTTTAGTAACTTTTGTAAAGCTTTATTCTCTTCCCTTTTCATTTGAATGAACCGTTCGAGTTGTATCGCCCCTTGATCATTTTCCAATTTGCTTTCTTTCTCGTTTTTCATGAATAATTGTTTTGAGCGGCAATATTAGGCCGGGATATAGAAATGGCAAAATGAAACACATGCACATCTCTGCTACATAGCCAAATAGTACTACAACTTTACTGCTACAAAAAATACAAGGAGATGGATTATAAGGAGTTAAGAAACTCGACCAAGGAGATATCCGAATTACTGATGTCAAGTTTCTTTCGCAATCGTGTACGGGCAACTTCAATACTTCTTATGCTTTGCCCTGTGATTGAGGCGATATCTTTTGTGGTCATATTTTAGCGAAGGAAAGCGCAAAGGCAATTTGTCATTGCAAGAATTTTTCAGCCAGCTTTAATAAGGGCTTGCTGAAAAACTCAGAATAATAGTATTTCGGTGCGCTGCACCTCACGTCTCAATTCTGATAGAAGCATCTACAAAGATTATCGCCACTCTGTGGCTTAACATTCAGGTGCGGAGCACCGGTAATCTTTGTAGAATTTTATCCGGTGATGGGGATAAAGGTGCAGCGCACCGAAATATTTGGTGCATGGTTTTTGAATAGATTTCCCCTAAACCTTACACAAGGAATCAAATATTATGGATTAACTTTTAATAATCCAATGGATTAGGCCTTTCTCACAAGACCCCAATTATTCAGCATTCAGGCAGGTGGCAGGTATTTTATAGTTAAAACAAAAAGACCTTTGATTCCACATGGAATCAAAGGCCTTTTTTTATTTTAAGCCATTTAGGCTACTCATATTAACGGATGATTATCCGGACAACAGCAGATTTTTGGTCTGATTTGGCAATGATAACATAAATGCCGGGGCTCAGGTCTTTGAGCATTAACTGCTCCTTGCGCGAAATAGTTTTCCGATAAACTGCTGCACCCATATTATTGATAATCGAAACTTCGTATTCGCCATCGAGCCGGATGGTAAATGTACCATTGGATGGATTTGGAAACACTTCCATTTTTGCCTGAAGTGCTGGTTCGGGCAAAGAAACATACACACCCATAAATTCGATGGTCGACATTTCGCTTTCGCCACTTGAGTAGATGGCTTTAACACCCGCAACATTCGGTTCGTTGGGGATAACATTGTCCGAGTCAAAGGTGTAAGTATTTTCGGTGGTTTCGCCCATCAGGTTATCATTCAGGTAAACCTCGTAGATAAGCAGCTCGCGGCTTTTTGCCTCTTCGGTGTAAATTGATACATCATCAATCATCAGTATGAAGGCACCCTCAGAAACATTGCGAATGCACACATATTTGGTTTCTGCGTCCAGGTCATATTCATAGCTGTTCCAATCATTCATGGGGACTTCGATGGCTGATGAATTTAACCAGGTGAAATCTTCAGGCTGAAAGCCTGTGGTAGAATATCCTACCCTTATTTTATTTAATGACGGATAATTATCAAATGATTTTGCAAAAAAACTGAACTTAAAATCCTGGCCAAAATTCAGTTGTGGCGAAATAAAATAATCATCATTGGCACCCGAGCTCGCTTCGAAGCTGGCCAGAAACTTGTCGCCGCTGTGTGGAGCAATGCCGGGATTTAACTCCAGGTCAATTGGAGGATCAGTTTGTGTGGGATTAAAAATCATAAATGAATGCGGTTCATTTTCATTAGGGAAACTGGTATTGGCAAGCCCAACAGTAGTTTGTTGATCTACATCATTGTACAACCATTCCACAACGCCGGCAGGTTCGATTTCAAAATCGGTACAGCCCTCAAAATTTTCAACAATGTTGGCGGTAAAATTCCACTGGAACAGTGCCGATAAATCCGGAAAAAGTTCAATACCGAGATTATAGGGCTGTATAATCATTTCTATCAGCTCAATATCGATTGAATAGGCAGGTTCCACTGAAAAATCAAGGTTCGACTGTGTATAATCCTCAAAGCCTATGTGGCTTATTAGAATCGAATACGTATCTTTGAAAATCTCTTCAAAAACCACTACACCATTTTCTTGTTCAACGATTTGGGTATAGGTATGGTTTTCATCGCTACCGGTAATATTTATTAGTGCTCCCAGGCTTTCGTTGTTTGGTGTGTTTGTGTTCACGTTTATCGTTACCTGGGTAGTCAATTGATTTTCGATACGATTAGAGAATGCCGCTTCGGATGGGAGCCCGCCTGAATACACAGCCTCAATGGCATATTTGTACCAGCCCGGATCTAAGGTCGAAAAGTCTTCGTCGATATAGGAGGTGGTGGTAAGGTTTTCTTCGAGCAATACCCATAACTCGGGCGACTGCTCCTGGCCATCCTCAAGACGGTAAACCGTGAATGTATTTAAGCTACGTGATGGTGTAGGGGCTGGCGATTGAAGTTTCTCACCGGTATTCATATTGTAGCCTTCAGCTCTGATCATCAGGTTGCCGGGTATTTCGCCCAGCCCCAGGTCTTCTATCAAAATGAATTGATTGCTTCCATAATCTTCCGAAACCCAGTTTACGCCGGTTTCAAAAGGAAATTCAGGATCGTTGCCACCATCAATCCCCAGCTCTAAGCGTTGGGGATGACTTAGAGCCATGTAAAATCCGTTTTCGGCTACGATGGTATCGGGAAACCTAAAAGTTGTCCATTGTAAATCCACGTTGGGAACATCAGCCTGCTCAAAAAGAATGGTATTGGTGGGGTTTCCCTGGCCATTCAATGCAAATACAAAAACATTAACAAACTCGTGTGGATACTCAACAAGATTAAGATACCAGCTCATTTCGTACAATTTTGCAGGCTCTGCGAAAGCCTGGCCAAACACAGCAACTTCACCGGCATAATTATGTCCGATTTGAGTTACCATTTCATTGCCATCGCGGCGGTAAACTGTTCGTTCCGAAGGTGCAAGCCAATCGACATTCACAACATCATCGTTGTTGACGGCTGTTACATAGGATGGACTTTCTAATTTATCTGTTAAATAAACATCGCCCATATCCACCGTGGGATTGTTGACAGCTAATTCAATAATTTCAGTTTCGTAGCCATTTTTCGAAAATGCCACGGCATAATTATCATCATAATACACATCCTGAATGGCAAAATTACCGCTGGCATTAGTTGTTCCCACGTAAGTATCGTAGCCACTTATCTGAATGTCAACATCAGCAATCGGGTTGTTATCGTTGTCAAGCACGATTCCCTCAACAGTAGCTTTAGGCAGGTAGGTCAAAACCACATCCTGCGTAACATTATCAAAAATATCCAGTGTTATTTCATCAATTACATAACCAAATGCCGAAAAGCGTACAGTATATGTTCCGGGTTCTACATACGAAAATTCGTACCCGCCCTGGTCGTTTGTGTAGGTTTCCAGGTCGGTTCCCAGGATAGAAACAAAGGCATCGGCCACGGGCTCAGCATCGGCGTTGGTAATTGTACCGGCCAAACTTGCCTCGGCAGTGCTATTAACGTTTAGTTTAACATCGGCCAGCTGTGGCAGATCCATTCCGGTTTGTGAGGGGTCGTTGGTGGGCAGGGTAAAATTGTAGGGCGTGTCGTAACTTACATAAAGACGCGACCTTTTATCGCTGTCGTCGAGGGTAGAGGCTTCGTAATTGAAATGGTTCTCAAAAGTATTCTCGCTCAGGCTATGCTCAACCATGATACAAATATTAGACTCGTTGTAAACAAAAGAACTTTGCAGGTCAAATATCATCTCCTGATCCTGGCCGCTATACATTTCTACCACTCCTTCGTACACAAGCGTAAACGCTTCCAGGGGAATCCAAAAACCGGCTTCCTCTGACAGCGATGATTGGTCGGTGTTGGCAATCCACAACCTGAAATACTCGGTGCTAACAGTGTCGGGGTAATTGCCGGTCATGGTTTTGTAGGTGTAAACTACCTGCTCGATAGCGCAGGATTCGTGATTCATTTCCTCTGCAGTGTAAATACTTTGGGTAAGCGAGGTGTTCCAAAAAAAGTCAACCGGATAATTGTACGAACCCCATGGCGAAGAATTATTACCAATAGTAATCCATTCTTTTGGCCCCTGATCTTGCATCGACATTGTCAATTGATGATGTTGAGCCAACGAAAACCCGTTTTGGCCATTGATAAAGCTTTCCGTGGATAGCTTCTGATTAGCAGTTTCCCGGAGTATAATCTGACCCTGAGCAGTATTGAAACTTAGTGCCAGTAACACGATTAGCAGGTAAGCAATGCTTTGTTTGTAAAAATTCATTTTTAAAAATTTTAATTTGTAAAAAAATAATATTATTAATTTAGTTTGAAAGAAATTCTTATGAACCACTATTACTGCATGTTAAAGTTTTTCTTGCCAATGCACAAAAGGAGGGGCAAGGCTTTTAGTTTTTAATCAGCTTATAGCTTCCTGTTTTGCCGTTCATTTCTACTTTCATAATATAGGTTCCTGCTTTGAGCTCAGAAACATCCAATTGTGAATTGCTTGAG
>CAZBDF010000335.1:0-5783 GCA_964490385.1 uncultured Lentimicrobiaceae bacterium
CAGCAGTTGGCGGTTTGGCTGGCCACCAATGTAGGGAAACTATTTACGGGTAACAGTTTGAGAAAGATATTTAAAATTGCTTCATCGTCCAGTATTATGGAATACCTGGCTTATTTTACCGATGCTTATTTATTTTTTTACATCCCCAGGTTTAGCTATTCAGGAAAAGTACAAATGGTTAACCCAAAAAAAATCTATTGTATCGACAATGGATTTATAAAAACCAATACCGTTTCATTTTCCGATGATCACGGCAGGTTGCTCGAAAACATGGTGTTCATGCAATTGCGCAGAATGTCCCATGAGATATATTATTTTTCCGAAAAGAATGAGTGTGATTTTGTGGTTTTTAAACAAAAAAAGCTAATTGCCCTGATTCAGGTTTGCTGGCAACTCGATCAGGACAATATGGACAGGGAGTTATCAGGATTAAAAGAGGCTATGGACTATTTTGACCTTAGCAAGGGTTACATCATTACCGCTCATCAATCTGATAGTTTTGTAGTAGGTTCAAAATCTGTTTTTGCTAAACCTTTTCATGAATGGGTGTTGGACCATGATGCTTTAGCAAGCGATTAGAGAAGTAAGTAATGAGGCAAGCAGAGGAGGCGATTGGTTTGGTGCATTTGAAGTAAAACCTCTAAAAACTAAAGGACCCGCAACCTTTAAGTCAAACCACCTCAAACGGAATATCTATCACCACCTTTGTGCCGGCAGGATTACCTGTCTCATCCTTCAGATCGATGATGTTGAGATGTATCTTTCTTTTCTTTTTTCTGTTCAATACATTAATGCGTTCCTGCGTGATCCCGATAGCCATGGATTGATGGCCCGGTGCGTTTTTAGATTTCATTTCATTGGCTATTTTTCTGCCAATGCCATTATCCTCAACTTCAAAAATGATAAAATCCCCGGCCAGCTTAAACCGGATATCGATTTGTCCTTTGTCCATTTTATATTTCATCCCATGTTCGATGGCATTTTCGATAAAGGGCTGTGCCAGCATGGGTGGGATAGTGATGAATCCTGTATCAATTTGCGGATCGACATCCACAATAAAATCGAATTTATCGCTATACCGGATTTTTTGCAAAGCAAGGTAACTTTCGATGGTTTTTACTTCCTCTTCGATAGTGATAGCATTGTTGACCGAGCTATTCAGCACATTGCGTACCAGCGTCGAAAACATCGCGAGAAATATGCTGGCTTTTTCTGGTTCTTCATTCATCACCAGGTGCTGAATGCTCGATAAGGAATTGAAAATGAAATGGGGGTTCATCTGGGTGCGGAAAAGCTTTTGCTGAAGGTTGGTTTTTTCCTGCTCTTCTTTAAGCCTGTTTTGCCGAATAAAAAGAAACACGAAGGCAATACCCAATAATAGCACACCAACCAGTCCAAACAGGATGACCCGCGACTGTTTAATCTGGTACTCTTTCAGTTCATTTTCCTGAGAAAGAGTTATTATTTCTTCTTCTTTACGCTCTGTATCAAATTTGGTTTGTATTTCAATGAGCTCTCTCTTTCTCTCTATTTCGGTTAAAGTATCCTTAACTGAAACGTATGCCTCCAAAAAGCGGGTATAATCTTCAGTAAATAATCCGGCTTTGGAATATTGGATCATTTTTCCATAAAAACTTACAGCATTATTGTATATAAGTTCTTTGATAAACTTTTTTGATAATGGCGCTAAAACTTCCCAACCAAGGGAAACTGTATATTTTAACGAGTCGTACCTGTAGAATGAAAGGTTTTTTAATTCTTCCTCTAATAACTTTTCTGATTCATTAAAATAAAATCGGGATTTTGATAAATCATTCATTTTAAGATAAATCTCACCCAGATATTGTGATGCCTGTTGTGATTGCATGAGAAAACCATGTTGGGATAGTGATTGAAAAGCTTCTGTTAAGTTAATAGTGGCTGAATCTACTCTCCCTCCTAAAAGATGAACCATCCCAATTCGTCTCTTGAACTCCTTTTTTAAAATTATAATACTCTGGTTTATTTCAGGATACCTCAATCCCTCTCTGTAATAAAATAATGCGCTGTCTGCGTTCCCTGACTTTATACAGGCATCTGCTGCATTTCCCAAATGAACCATCATATTTGTAAGTTCCAGGTTGGTTTTGTTGCCAACATCCAGGTACAAGGTATATATATTCAATGCACTGTCGGCCCTGCCTGACAATCGCATTATCATGGCCATAGTTGAATATACGACCAAAGTATCCAATACAGAGCCAATTCTTGTTCCTCCCGGATCCAGGTTTCTGAATGTTTCAAGTGCCTCATTTATAATTTCAAGTGCCTTATCATAATTTTTTGCTGCAGCATGGACTACGGTCATATCCAATAATAAATTTCCAACAAGCGGATTGTTGTTTAACACTTCATATTCATTCCTGGACTTCCATAAAAAGTCGAGTGCCTTTGGGTACTCGCCATTGTAGTAATAAGCATGTCCGATGAATCTTGTGGCAGATGCTATTCCTTCTTTGTAGCCTACTTCATGGGATAACTCCAAAGCCTTTTTGGCGTAACGCAGACTTTCGTCGAAATCTTCAAAACACAATGTTGCAGCTATCCTGTTCAGGGTGTTGATCTTCTCTGTTCCTTCCTGATTGGGCAAAACAGATTCCAGACTGTCCAGATCATACCATACTGTCGCCTGATAAACCACCTGTCCATAGGATGAAGCTAATCCCGATAAAAATAAAATAAAAATAATACCAGTAAACCTTGCCATACCCGGTTATTCAGAAATTTTATCAAATAGTTCAATTAATTCTTCCCGTTTTCGTGAAGCCACCGGCACTTTTGCATCCCCGGTGAGGATTACAAAACCACCATCCGATTTTTCGAAGCGTTTGATATGTGAAAGGTTGATCAAAAAAGAGCGGTGCAACCTGAAAAAACCAAACCCGGAAAGCATTTCCTCGTATTCCCTGATCGGTTTGGAGGTCATGATCTCTTGCTGATCCAGGGTAAATATCTTCGTGTAGGAACTGTCCGATTCGCAATGCGTAATGGTGTTGATTTCGATGACATGAATGTTGTTTAAGGTTTTGATGACAATCTTTTTCCCGGATGCCTTGTCTCTTCTCAGGTTATTTTCGAGTGCCTCGAGCCTGAGGTGAAGCTCATACATAACAAGCTTCTGTGCCTGTGATACGGCTTCAGCCAATTCGAAAGGGTTTACCGGTTTTAAAATAAAGTCGATGGCACTCACCCTGAAGGCCTGCACTGCATATTGATCGTGTGCGGTGATAAAGATAACTTTAAAATCGGGGGATTCAAATTTATTAAGGAGATCAAATCCTGTTCCATCGCCAAGCTGAATATCCAGCAGGACCAGGTCGGGATGGTGGCGCATGATCAACTCATGTGCCTCTGCCACGCTGCCAGCTTCGGCTGCAACTTTTACCTGAGGGCAATATTTTACCAAAAATTTCCGGAGTATTCCCCGCACATGATCCTCATCATCAACAATGATGGTCTTGAGCATCTTTTGTTTGATTTTTCTCTCAAAGATAGGAATATTTAAGAAAGCCGGCATGTTGATCTATAATTATTGTAATTATTTAGGTGGTTGATGGATTTGTGAAAATGGAAATGTTCTTCCAAATTAAAGTCATTGATGGTCATTTGTAGTCATTTGTAGTCATTGATGGCTATTAATTATTTGTCTTTAAATGACGGCGACCGCGTGCGCTAAAGCTTTACCGCGCTCCGCCAAAGCTATGCGACGGCGAGGACGGTGGCGCAAGCCAAATGACAGCGAAACCAATGACAAAGTTATTTTCCCCAACATTATTGCTTTATTATTTTCCTGCATTCTATTTCATTTCCAAATTGAACCCGGCAGAAATACATACCGGCAGGCAAACCATTAAAATCCATCACAAAATTGCTTTGTCCAACGTTGGTAATAGTAAACTGCCAGGTTCTTACCTTAATTCCGGGAAAATTGTAAAGGCTCACAATGGCCTGGCCAGTCTCTTTTCCCTCAAAACTCAGGGTGGCGAAATCATCCACCGGGTTTGGATAAACATTTACCAGAAGTTTCCTTGTTACATTTTCATGAACCCAAACCGGAATACCTCCTTCATTATAGGCTGCAAGGCCTAAAAAAGTACCAATCCACTTTGTTCCATTCTCATCAACAAATATATCATTAACACAATTATGTGGTAAACCTGAATTGGAATGATTATATGTTGTCCAGGTATTTCCATCATATGATGTAAGTCCGTAATAGTTGGGATAATCCCCAGTACCAATCCACTTTGTTCCATTTTCTTCTATAGCAATAGTTCTAACATTATTGTCGGGTATATCTGAATTGGCAGTATTATAAATTGTCCAGTTAATTCCATTAAACTCAGCAAGGCCACCACCCCCAGTAGCAATCCACTTTGTTCCGTTTCCATCTACTGCAATTGATAGAATATTAGAACTTGGAGCACCTGAATTTGAAGGATGGTATATTGTCCAGTTTGTTCCGTCAAATTTTACAAAATTCAAACCACCAGTTCCCATCCATTTCGTTCCGTTTGCATCGATGGCTAATGACATCACAATGTAGTAAGGCAGCCCAGAATTATTGGGTGTGTAAGTTGTCCAGTATGTTCCGTCATATTCCACCAATCCATCATTTGTTGCAACCCACGCAACCCCACTTTGGCCTATCGTGATGTCATAGATATGGTATCCGTAATAGACCGAATTGTCGGTAAGCATTCTGGTCCAGTAATTCCCATCATATTTCACCAATCCTCCATAATAAGTTCCAATCCACTTTATCCCATTTTCAGTGATGCCAATTGATGACACACTGTTATCAGGTAATCCTAGAGTATAATATTCTGGGTAATTTCCCGGTTCAAATTTCACTAATCCTCTACCAAGATAAGTATCAAACGGTATTCCAAGCCACATGATACCACTTTCTTCTATTAATATTGAGCCGGCGGGATACATTCCATGGTTTGTCCAATTCGTTCCATCAAACCTAATTAATCCGCATTCATCAAAAAAATCATAAGTCCCAATCCATTTTACGCCATTTCCATCAATGGCAATTGATGTAATTTGAGCAGCGGGTAATCCTGAATTGGTGGAGTTATAACTTGTCCAGTTTGTTCCATCAAATGCTGTCAAACTATAATCCGCATTCATCCACACCATTCCATTACCTTCAAAGGCTATTTTAGAGATTGCATTTGATGGCAATTGTGAATTTGAAGTATTATAAATTATCCAGTTCACTCCATCAAACAGGGCCAATCCCGATGCAGTTCCAATCCATTTAAGCCCACTTTCATCAATGGCTATTGAATTGATATTGTTACTTGGCAAGCCAGAATTTGAAGTATTATGGATTGTCCAGTCTGTTCCATCAAATTCTACCAATCCGCTATAGTGTGTTCCAATCCACTTTATTCCGCTATCGTCAATGGCTATTGACATGATCCAGCCAACCGGCAAGCCTGAATTGGAAGAGTTGTAAATAGTCCAGCTTATTCCGTCAAATTCTGCCAATCCATTAGATGTGCCAATCCATACAATTCCGTTATCATCCACAGCTAATGAAACTACATCGTTACTGGGCAAGTCAGAATTATATGTATTGTAAAAAACAGGAATGCAAGTGGTTTTATCAAATTTCACCAGGCCGCCATTTGTGCCTACCCATAAATCGTTGCCATCGTCTGCCAATGCATTAATTGTATTACAATCGAAATAATTTTCCCATTGCGGGTTTTGAGCATTTGCAAAGCCTG
>CAZBDF010000336.1:0-5782 GCA_964490385.1 uncultured Lentimicrobiaceae bacterium
AACCAAACATCATCACCATGGTCTTGCAGCCCGATGTAGCCTTCTTCGGCGGTATCCAAAAAATCAGGGTAATCTTCGAATTTGCTGTTAAGTACCATGTTTTTCCAGTCGTCGGTCCATAAATGATATTCCAGCACATTTACTCCATTTACCCAGTGAACAACCGTTCCTTTATATACCAGTATTTTAACCTTGTTCCATTCACCGGCTGGTTTCACGGCTTCAAGCGATCCGGGGATGAGATCATAAAGCGATCCGGCAGCGCGGTTTCCATCAACACCAAGTTTTGCGTCGGGGTGTTTGTCGTTATCAAGAATCTGCATTTCGGGTGAACTTTTCCAGATGGGTTGGTTCTCCTTTTCCCTTGCAAGGTAAAAAATGCCGCTGTTGCCTCCTTCCGAAACTTTCCATTCAAGCTCCAACTCGAAATTTTTGTATTGCTTTTTAGTGATGATATCACCACCCTCACCGGCTTCTCCTTTTCCCGAGCCTTTAATATGTATTGTTCCGTCAACCACCTCCCAGCCTTTAGGGAAATAATCTTTGTTGTAGCCCCTCCAGTGTTCCGGGGTTAATCCGTCAAACAACATTACCCACCCATCTTCAGCCTCTGCCGGGGTGAGTGTATTTGGCTCAACAATGGCAGCTCTTAACTCGGTAGTTGCGTTGCTGGTGGATGGTGCTTTCTTTTTTTGCCCCATGTTACATGCGGCGATTAGTAAAATGAAAATTGAAATAATTAAAAGGTTAAATGGCTTTTTCATAGGTCTTTGTTTTTTATATTGATAAAAGTTTATTCTTTTTTATTTGGATAATTCCCTTATGATTGTTATAAAGTAGTCATTGGTGGTCATTAGATGTTTTTGTACTTAATGACGCGCGAAGCGCAAATGACAATCAATGACGCGAAGCAAATGCCGAAAAACCAAGAAATCATAGATTTCTGGTTTTTCGAGCATCCTCGAAAAGTTACGAAAATTGAAAATTTTCTACTTTTCGGGATGTCGCACGCAGTGCTAATGACTTTTTATTACAACTCCCATCCTTTACGATAAGTGCGCCTGATGTATTCTTCAGCGGCAGCTTTGGCATTTATAGTTGCATATTTGGTATCGAAGTGGGGGTGGCCGTCAATGACATTGAATTTGTCTGAAGTTACTACCCTGATTTCATCTTCAGCATCAATATTGGTGATTTTCATTTTCTTACTATCCCACTGCAATTTCCGTTTCAAATCCTGGAGCCTCACAGCGAGGTTGCCCATCACTACCAATTCATTCAATGGCCCTGAGTAATTAAAGTTCGACCTGGTTTCAATCCTGTCAGCCGGGTTTTCTTTGCAAGCCCTTATCCAGTCCTGTTCGTGGCCGCCACTCATGGCATCCTCAATAATCCTCATTGTGGGTTCGGGCCGTGTGTAATCATTGTCCAGGTCTTCGGGAAGCAAGATTGGATTTCTGCCGTAACATCCAGTCATCAGTTTACCTTTAGTTCCAATAAAAAGTACTCCACCGTTACGGTCACCCATGATTTGTCCGTCCTTTAATTCTTCGGGGCGCGGAGGTAAGAGTCCACCATCGTACCAGGTAAGTTTAAGCGGGGGAAGTTTAATTTTGCCAATTTTGCCCCTGTCGGGAAATTCGTAATGAACCATTTCGGCATAAGGTGCACTCTGGGTATTTACCTGTGTTGAACTTCCATAGAGTGTTGATGGGTTTCCGAGTTTTAGCGCCATGCAGGCAGGATCGACGATATGACATGCCATATCTCCTAAAGCTCCGGTGCCAAAATCCCACCAGGCGCGCCAGTTCCAGGGTGTATATGCCGGATGATAAGGCCTCCATTTGGCCGGGCCGATAAACAAATCCCATGCAAGGGTAGGAGGTGTTGATGGAGTTTCTTTGGGGCGCTCAAGGCCTTGTGGCCAGATGGGACGGTTGGTCCATGCATGTACTTCGGTAACTTCACCAATCGCGCCATCCCAAATCCATTCGCAGGCCTGGCGGATTCCTTCACCTGAATTTCCCTGGTTCCCCATTTGTGTGGCAACGCGCGTTTCATTGGCCAGTTCTTTCAAAACCCTCGATTCGTAAACGGAATGTGTTAAGGGCTTTTGAACATACACATGTTTGCCCATCCGCATGGCTGCTGTAGTAATAATGGCGTGTGTATGGTCGGGGGTGCCTACAATTACGGCGTCAATCGAATCGCCCATTTCATCATACATTTGCCGGTAGTCCTTATAAACCCTTGCTTTGGGATATTTATTGAAAGTTCCGGAAGCGTATTTCCAATCCACATCGCACAATGCAACGATGTTCTGGGTGGCGCAGTTTTTAACATTGGTAGCCCCAACGCCGCCAATTCCAACACCGGCAATGTTGAGTTTATCGCTGGGCATAATTTTACCCATGCCACCAATTACAGAGCTTGGTAGGATGGTGAAACCTGCAGTAGCCGTAGCCATGGTCCCGATAAATTTTCTTCGGTTTAGTGTGGCTTTCGTTTTAGTATTGTTTTTTTTCATAAATAATAGCGTTTAGTTTTTGGTGTATGTATGTTTAATAGTTGTGATTCTTTGATGTGAGGGTGTGTAGATGTTATTTGTCTTTCTTGGATTTCAGTTTTTTTGTTGTGTCGGTTAGTTGTTTTATACAATGGTTTTCGACTTCCAGCTTGTTTCAATAAATCATCATTCATCGTAAAACCTTTCACGATGTATTCCTTCAAACGTGACGTGGCCCACTGGCGGAATTTTGTTCCCTGGTGGCTTTTCACCCTATAACCTACTGAAATTACTACGTCTAAATTGTAGAGTTTGATATTTTTAACCTGAGTTTTTCCTTTAATAGCACCATGTTGAGTGGTATGTGCAAAATTTGCACATACCAAATCTTCTTGCAATTCGCCCTCTTCGAAAATATTCTTTATGTGCTTGGAAATTACCGAACGTTCTTTTTGAAAAAGCTCGCCCATTTGTGCCTGCGAAAGCCAAACGGTTTCTTCTTCCAGTCGGACATCAATCTTGGTTTGCCCGTCTGCAGTTTGGTAGAGTAGTATTTCTGAATTATTCATCACTTTATTTTTCTAATTCATTTCAAATTTTACGAGTTTTCCACAATTTTAATTTCTTCCTCACTCAAACCATACAATTCATAAACCATTCGGTCGATTTCTTTGTCGGTTTTTTCTATTTGGGATTTGATGTTTTGGGCTTTGTCTGCTTCTTGTATAAAATATCCTTCCCACTCTGCTTCCTGAGATAGAGTGAGCTTAATTTTCTTTTTACGCAATTCTTTAATGAAATTAGTGTAGGAAAGTAGATACCAATCTTGTAGCTTTTTGGGTAAATTTTCCAATTCAAATTTACGATGTAAGCTGCACTGAAATTTTAAAGAAAGGGACTGTAAATTGGAAGTAAGTTGGGTGCGCTCCATTGCATATTTCGATAGTATGGAAGTTTGATCGTTATTTGCTTGCGGAACAGGAAAATGTTCGAAATATACTTTACGGATTTCACGGCGATTATTTCCTAATTCCGGGCAGTTGTACCAAATCCAAAGTTTTGCCAAGGAGGAATTTAATACAGCAGTGAGAAAAAGTAACGAAACAGAATTGTCATTAGCCGTGAGGATAAAACTTTTATCGTTACTAAGCAATCCACTTTCATCATACATAAATGGAAACACCGATGTCATATTCGGATAAAGAATCTTTGGTTTGGCAAACTCTTCCAAATATGAACAATTACGTAAATTGTATGGTGTTTTACCCTTGTCTCCGCGCTTTTCAAGTTTTTGGTAAAAAGCATCTAAATGTTGCTTTATTGCTGGATAATCACCTATTATTGTTGGATGTAATGGTGGATTCTTATCCTTAATTCCATTATGCACATTGATCAGGAATTCACCTCCTGTCTTTTCGTAAGGAGAAATATCCCTTCCCCGTACCATGGGTTTAATAAGTTCGGCACTCCTTGAATCGGCGGCAATCAGTTTTTGTCGTGTTTGTTCATCAATAAAAAAGGCATCATTAAAACCAGTCTTTAACCCATAATTAATAGCAATTGGTAAATCCTTCAATTTAGTGCCTTTTAATTTCATCAGTTCAAGCTTTCTGGCATCTTCGATTGGTATAATTACCCAACTTGCATCCGAAAACTTGTTCACCGTTTTTGTTGACTCGAATACTATTTCTAAATTTGAAGTATATGTTTTTATTACGCAGGATTCAGTCTTCCCTATATATGGCTCATTTCTTAAAATCAATATGTGAGGGTCAACAACAGCATCGGCAAATACAGGAATGCCTGGAAAATCAATCAGTATTTTTGGATTAACTTTAGTTGAAAGGAATTTTCGCAAACTTTTACCGTAATTTACGCGCAGCCATTTATTAGATGATATGTAACTCAGGTAACCTTTGGGCTTAAGAATTTGACAACCTCGTTCATAAAACAAACAGTATAAATCAGCACTTTTGTTATAGGTTTCATAACCACATTTCGAGAGCGTATCGCTCATTTCACCCAAAGCTTGGAGCTGCACATACGGCGGATTTCCAATTACCACATCAAAGCCTCCGGTGTATTCGCTGCGGAAGGCATGTTGGCGGGTGCACAGGAATTCTTTTTTTATTTTTTCAATCTCCTTGCTTTTGGGTAGTTTGTGTTTTACACGGTTGTTGCGGATATAGTTTATTGTGTTCTCAAGTTGCTCTTTGGAGGTTACTTCTTTTTTGTCGGCATTTGCAGCCCACAGGTGGAATTGTGTTTTTCCACGATGGGGAGCATGCTCCCCTTTCCCATCAGTAGTTCTGGCACAGTACACCGGAGCATGCTCCGGCGTTGTGCCAGTATCTGTTTCTCCTGCATGGGGAGCATGCTCCCCTTTTCCATGCATTGTTCCTGGGGATTGCGCCGGAGCATGCTCCGGCGTTCCCCAGGAGTCTGTTTTTCCTGCATGGGGAGCATGCTCCCCAGACGCTGCCATAGGAATCGTGCGCCCCATGGCTATGTTGCAGGTTCGCGCCGATATAGATTTTAGCTTCTGTACAATTTTATTTAGTTCTTCCTCATCGCATACCAGAAGTATGTGGGCGTGGTCGCCACAGATATTGTATTCAACTATATTTAGCCTGTCATTTTTTGCGATTTCTGCAATAGTTTCAGTTACGATGATCTCTTCTTTCTCGCTTAGCCAAACGGGTTCTCCCAATTTTACATGGTTGTCGAACATCCGCTTTGAATATCGAGAGTTGTGTGTTGCCGTTGTAATATGCCAGGCTTTCTTTTTTTTCTTCCTGAAAATATCAGGAAATTCTGTTTGCCAGTTGAAGGCTTTTTCGCCTGCTACTTCGGGGTCGTCAATCAGCGAGTTTCCGCATTTTATGTTGTTGCTCAGGGTGTTTAGTTTTCGTCCTTTCTGGGCTGTTCGCAGCCAAAGTGAGAGTTTGGCAATTTCTACTGATTCTTCGTTTAGGTCAACACCGTAAATGTTTTTTTCGAGAATATCGTTTGTAATGTCGGAGAAAATAATTGCGCCGCCAAGCAACTGTCCGTGCAATTCATCAATTTTTCGGTGTTCGTTTATCAGGAATTCCAATGCCTGGTTTAAAAAAACTCCTGAGCCACAAGCAGGGTCTAAAATAGTTAAACCCAACAACCAGTTTCGGTAATTGTCGAGTTTTTTGTCCAACGATTTTACCAATTCCTTTTTACGGTTTTTCCTGCCTTTTGCATATTCTTCGTCAACAATTTCGAGTTCAGTTCGTTTTTCTTCGC
>CAZBDF010000337.1:0-3750 GCA_964490385.1 uncultured Lentimicrobiaceae bacterium
CAACCCATCCAGCTTCGTTTTAATGAGTTGATGACCGGTGTAAAGTCGGATGTTGCCGTTAAAATTTATGGCGAAGACCTTGATTTACTTTTCGAAAAAGGAAATGAGGCAGCTTCCATCATCCAAAAAATTCAGGGCGCCGGCGATGTAAAGGTCGAGCAAATTGTGGGCCTGCCCCAGTTGGTTGTCGATTACCAACGTGATAAACTGGCTCAGTTTGGGCTGGATATTGAAGAGGTGAACAGGGTGATAAAAACTGCCTTTGCCGGCGAATCTGCCGGGGTAGTGTTTGAAGGTGAAAAAAGATTTGAACTGGTAGTGAGGCTTGATGAGGGCTACCGCAAAAACATCAGGAGTTTGGAGAACCTGCGGGTGAACAAACCCGGTGGTGAGCTGATATTGCTCAACCAGGTTGCCGATATTTCCTTTAAAGAAGGCCCGATGCAAGTATCCAGGGACAACACCAAAAGACGGATCGTTATCGGTATAAATGTGCGGAACAGGGATGTTGAATCTTTTGTTGCCGAAGTCAATGAAAAACTTACATCCGATTTTATTTTACCTCCGGGATATTACTTCACTTATGGCGGTTCTTTCGAGAATCTGCAAGCTGCCAAGGCCAGTTCAAGTGTAGCTGTTCCCATTGCTTTGGCATTGATATTTGTATTGCTCTATTTTGCGTTCCATTCCATCAAGCAATCCATCATGATTTTTACTGCAATTCCGCTTGCCGCTGTGGGCGGAATCTGGGCACTCTATCTTCGCGATATGCCCTTTAGCATTTCGGCAGGTGTGGGATTTATTGCCCTGTTTGGGGTGGCCGTGCTCGACGGAATCGTTTTGATTTCATATTACAACCAACTACAAAAGGAAGGCATGACCAATATTTACGAACGCGTGCGGGTTGGAACGGCAGGCAGGCTCAGGGCGGTTTTGATGACTTCGTTTGTAGCGGCCCTCGGTTTTGTGCCAATGGCGCTTTCTACCGCTGCAGGAGCTGAGGTGCAAAGGCCGCTGGCTACTGTGGTCATCGGCGGAATTATCTCCTCCACCTTTTTAACGCTGGTGGTCCTTCCGGTGCTCTACCTTATTTTTAACGATGGACTGAATCTAAAACCCATGAAAAATGCCATCGCTAAAACTGCAACTGTTTTATTGCTGCTGGTTCTGCCCATTGCTTTGTTTTCACAGGAGCAACCTTCAACAGCACACCTTACCATCGATGGCGCCATCAGCATGGCATTGCAAAACAATACTTCTGTAAAAAATGCCCGGCTGAATTTTGAGATGGCCGAAAAGCTGAAAAAGACCTCTTTCGATTTGCCTGCACCTGAATTTGTTTATGAACACGGACAAATTAATTCAACCTTGATCGATCACAACTTCAACATCGACCAGGCATTCGATTTCCCGACAGTTTATACTTCTCAAAATAAATTCCAGAAACAGTTTATACAATTGCGTTCTACCGAGCAAAGTCTTGCCGAAAGGCAAACAATATCAGCAGTAAAATCAGCCTACTTCAATTGGCTGTCCAGTTATACCATGCTTGATCTTGCCATGGAAGAGGATAGTATTTATGATGCGTTTTTATATGCTGTAAAATTGAAATATGAAACCGGTGAAATCAACTTGCTTACTGTCTCTGTTGCCGAAACCAATGCCATGAAAATTGAGCAGCGCTTGAACGAACGTGAGTTGGAACTTGCAAAAATGGAACAGGAACTAAAGCTCTTGCTAAGATCTGATGGAAGCTTTGTGCCGGCTGAAAATCTATCAGCAAAACTTCCCCTTCCTTCCCTTACCACCGATTCGGTTTCTGAAAGTATTCCTCAGTTAACGGTGCACATGGAAAAAGCTAAGCTGATGGATGCTGCTATAAAAGCCGAGAACATGAAATACCTTCCGGGCTTTAGTGTGGGTTATTTTAATCAGACGATCGATAAAGCAAAAGGTTTCCAGGGTTGGCGTGTGGGTATAAATATCCCTATTTGGGCATGGTCGCAATCGGGCCGGGTACAGGCGGTAAAAATCCAACGCGAAGTGGAAATGAATAATTACGATTTTGCAATCGTCCGGGCACAGTCAGAATATCAGAAACATCTTTTGGAAATAAATCATTATAGCTGGATATTGAAAAAATTTGAGGAAAAAACCCTGGATCAGGCTGACCTTATTATCAATGACGGTTATAGAAACCTGGAAGCAGGAGAGTTGACCTACTTTGAATATGTATTAAGTATTTCGTATGCTTACAGCTTGCTTACCGATTATGTTGACGCCCTTAACAGCTACAACCAGGCCATTATTAAAATTGAAGCATTGACAGGAAAATAGTTTTGAAATGAAAACAACGCGTAGTAAAAAATATAACCATCCAATGAAAAGAATAATAACAATAGTTGCCAGTATAGTTTTGCTAATGCTGATAACGCAATGCAGACAAGCAGGGGATAACCCCAATAATGAAACAGAAACCAAGGTTATCGAACCGGGAATTGCCAGCCTGGGCAAGGAGCAAATACAACTTGCCGGAATTGAATTTGGTGATATTCTCCCTCATCGGCTTTCGGGCAAGGTAAATGCCCGTGGCGAAATTGTACTTCCACCAAGCAACGATGCGATCATTACTCCAATTTTGGGCGGCGTTGTTCAGGAGATAAAAGTAATGCAGGGCGATGCAGTGAAAAAGGGCGATGTGTTGGCCTATCTCATGCATCCCGACTATATCGAACTACAACAGGAATACCTTCAAACAGCCTCCAACATCGAATACCTCGAAAATGAATATGCCCGTCAACAAAAGCTATTCGACGAAAAAGTGTCGTCGGAGAAAACACTTTTCCAGGCAAAAAATGCTTATACCGCAGCTAAAGCAAGGTTTGAATCCCTCACTTTAATAATGAATCAAACGGGAATAAATCCTGAACGCATAAAAAATGGTGAGTTTTACCAGGCGATACCCATTATCTCGCCAATGGATGGTATTGTGAACGCTGTGCTTACGCGGATAGGATCGAATGTGGGTGATACTGGGCCATTGTTTGAAGTGGTGTGCCGGAAACAGTTGTATGTCGAATTAAGTGTGTTTGAGCGGGATATCATAAAGATAAAGAAGGGTCAACGTGTAAGCTTCAGACTTTCCAATATTGATGCACGCGAATACGAAGCAACGCTGATTGCCATTGGCGGATCGGTTGAAGAAATGGGAAGGGTAGTTAAAGTGATTGCAGCGTTCGAAAACCCGGATCAAATAGTTCTGCCGGGTATGTTTGTATCGGCTGGTATCCATACCGGAGAGGAGATTTTTGATGCACTGCCCGAAAGTTCAATTATGAACTATGGCACCGGGAAACCTTATATTTATTACACTACCAGCGATGTTAATGCTCAAAAGATGAGTTTTAAAAAAGCATTTGTAAATACGGGATATCATGATAAAGGGTTCATTCAGGTGAGCCTGAACGATGAACTCCCGGTAGGAGCCAAAATTGTAATCAATGGTGGGTATTATATCGCGGCTGAGGCTTCCAAGGAGGAGGAATAGTAATTTAGCTTCGCGTCATTGATTGTCATTAGCTTCGCTGTCATTGATTGTCATTAGCTTTGCTGTCATTGATTGTCATTAGCTCCGCTGTCATTTGTTGTCATTAGGCTTCGCCGTCATTAATTGTCATTAGCTTCGCGTCATTGAGTTGTCATTTAGCTATGCTGTCATTTGTTGTCATTAGCTCTGCTGTCATTGATTGT
>CAZBDF010000337.1:3850-5769 GCA_964490385.1 uncultured Lentimicrobiaceae bacterium
GTCATTTGTTGTGGTATCTATACTTGCCCCCATGAAGTCTTGTCTATTCGATCTCTTGAACCCAAAAAATAAAACCTCAATGTGTGATGACAAATGGGAATAGTTTTCTCCCTGTGGTCGAAATGACAAGGTTTCTTACTGTGGTGGTATGAAGAGGGGGACATCGGGCGCTCTGCGCCCGATGTCCCCCTCTTCACAACTAGATTATTGCCTTGTCTTTTCGATGGAGTGCAACGACTGAGAAATCTGTTTTTCGTTTGTAGTTAGCCTGTTACAAAGGCTTGTCATTAGTAACAATCGTAGCATCTGAGAGGTCTATTTCATTTTACTTATAATTCAACATGCAGAAATTACCTTGTATCAGAAATTCTGTTTTCTATCCCCACTTTAAAATTTCACACAATTTTTTGAGAATAGTGTAAACTAAAACTACCTGTTTTATCATTCTTTTGCAACATCAAATTAATACATCAAATCTAATTTATAACTCAAATGAAAAGAACACTTATTGTACTTGCTACATTCCTGCTCACACTCAACCTTGCCACAGCGCAAATCACACTCGAAGCCGACTATGAACATTCAGGTGCCTACGCTGAACTTGCCAACTCTGGCTACAAATTTTATGTTATGGATGTAACGGCCAATCAATGCCGGATTTACAATACCGACAACTCTTTGTGGAAAACCATCGACCTGAGCGTTCCTACAGGTCACTATTTGTACGACATAAAGTATGTGTCGGAAAACCTTTTTACCGATGACAATTCTGTTTCGCTTATTTACATCTACTATTATTACGATGAAGTTTACCAGTATTACACTTACACCCTAAAGGTTCTCAATGAAGATGGATCCATATTGAAAACAGTGGAGAACGCTCAATATGCCTATGTCAATAATATTGGTGAAGCCGGCACCAAGCTCACTGTTTATGCTTACGATTATAGCTTTTATCCCTACTCAATTTTAACGATAATTTATGATTTGCCAGGTGAATTGTTGTCATCTGATGGCGGACCGGAAAATCAATTGAATGTTCAAAATGCCTTTCCAAACCCAAGCACCGACTATTCAATAATTCCTTATGAATTACCACAGGGTGTTAATGAAGGAGAAATTCAACTAATGGACATGCAGGGCAAAATCATACGTTCTTTCAGGATCGACCAACAGTTCGAAAATCTCCAAATTAATACCAGTCAATATCCTCACGGGACCTACCTTTATCAGATTAGCGCGGGTGAATACAAATCAGGGGCAAAAAAGCTGATTATTAATTAGCTGTTGCCTATCTGTAAACTATTTCTGATTGATGATTAACGCGCCTTGCCGCGAGACAGGCGATTTTTGATTTAAGAAGTAGGGAAACGTCAGTGAAATTTAAAACAAACTAATACCAGCATGACATGAATATAAAACAGAATATTGCCGTAAGCGGTGCCGGGATGATTTTTAATCCCAATACAGGTGAAACCTACACTGTCAATCCCATTGGGGCCGAGATAATCAATAATATCAAAGAAGGACAGTCCTTGAACGAGATGAGAGAGAAATTCACCTCTAAATATTCAGTCGAACCTTCAACATTTCAAAACGATTACGAGGATTTTATTAACCTTATGAGAAACTTTTCTCTGATAGAAGATGGCGACTAAAAGAAAGTTAAATATAGCCGTATCAGGTTTAAATGCCATCGACAGTCCCGGACCGGGTGTTGCTGTAATTAGAGCACTCCGGGAAGCAAAGAGTTTTGATTGCAAAATCATCGGTCTTGCATACGAATCCTTGGAACCTGGTATTTTCATGCACGATCTGGTGGACAAAACCTACCAGATACCCTACCCTCTGGCAGGTATCGATGCCATTATGGAACGCATCGAATATATCCACGCCAATGAACAACTTGATGTAATTAT
>CAZBDF010000338.1:0-5753 GCA_964490385.1 uncultured Lentimicrobiaceae bacterium
TGGTTCGAGCATGCTATTCCGCGTGCGCTGAAAAAAATTAATGCTGACTTGTTTTTATCACCTGACGGATACCTGAGCCTCAGTTCAAAAGTTCCTTCGATGAATGTTTTTCATGACCTGAGTTTTGAACACTTTCCGCAGGACCTGCCCTATTTAGAAAGAAAATATTACCGCTATTTTTTTCCAAAATATGCTAAAAAAGCCATACGGATTGCAACCGTTTCTGATTTTTCGAAAAGAGATATTGTGGAAAAATATGGCGTTGATGAAAACAAAATCGACCTGGTTTATAGCGGAACCAATGATTCGTTTAAACCTGTTGGCGAAAATGTGAAAAAGCGGATCAGGACAGAGTTCACACAAGGCTCACCCTATTTCCTATTTATGGGATCACTGCATCCGCGTAAAAACCTGGCACGCTTATTCACTGCTTTCGATCAATTCAAACAAACTGATTCTTCTGGCACAAAACTGCTGATTGTTGGGATGAAAAAATGGTGGACAGGAAACATCAAAGTGGCCTTCGACAATATGAAATATCAGGATGATGTGATCCTGCCGGGTAGGGTCGAATTACAAACACTCAACGAAATTGTTGCTTCGGCGCTTGCCATAACTTATGTTAGTTACCTCGAAGGGTTTGGATTACCGATCCTCGAAGGGTTTCACAGTGATACGCCGGTGATTACCTCCAATGTTACTTCGATGCCCGAAGTTGCCGGCGATGCTGCCCTATTGGTCAATCCATTTTCTACAAATTCAATAGCCAGTGCCATGACAAGGATTGCCAATGAGCCGGCTTTGCGGAATGAATTAATCGAAAAAGGCCGGATTCAAAAAGAAAAATTCAGCTGGCAGAAAACTTCTGAGTTGCTTTGGGGGAGTATTGAGAAGACCATGGAGGAAATTGGGAAGAAGGTATAGGGGAATAAGGAAAAAGGTATATAGGGTTTATAGGGGGAATAAGGGGAATAAGGGGAATAAGGTTAACTGAAAAGATTGCAGTTCTATTTATTTAGGGACTTATGATTGTTAGATTAAACCGACGAAGCAAGTATCAAGCAATTGCAAAATACACAAGGGACAACCCAGTATGGGTTGAGGTATTGTAGAAAAGGCAAGTTCACCATTTTATTACAACCCAGTATGGGTTGAGCAATTTCACAACAAGCTTACCTTGAGTATAAAGAATTTGAAACAAATAACAACATGAAAAAAACAATTTTCACTATAATTTTATTAATCGGGATCGGCAGTACAGCAATGGCCCAGACCAAAGAACTGGCTGTTGAAAAATCGTTGATGTTTTTGGATAACCTTGAAAAAAATGACTTTCAAGCCAATGCCTACCTTATGGCTCCAAGTTATGCTGATGGAAAATTCAGCCAAAAACTGGCTTCCTCATGGAACTTTCAACTTGGCGAACTGGGTGCTTATCAAACTTTGAAAAGTGTGAAATACGACAAATTCAAAGATTATGATTTGGTTTATCTCACTTGCAAGTTCGAGAAATCGGATTACACCATCAAACTCATGTTCAACAAACGCAAGGAGATTACCGATGTTTATTTCATCCCCTACCCTCCGCTTATCCCCATCGGCAAACTAAATATTATTTGGGTACTTATCTTTTTGGTTTTTTGGGAACTGGCATGGAAGGCCCTGGGCCTTTGGAAAGCTGCATCCAACAAACAATTGGGATGGTTTCTCGCAATATTCATTTTTGCCACGGTAGGAATACTCCCGATCATTTATGTGCTATTTGTAAAGTCTAAAGAAAGACAAGCTCCGCAGATGTGAAAACGCTTTTTCTAAAATACCACATCGAAATCCTTGCTGCCTTTGCAGTGATCCTGTTTTTTTCAGTGCGCGAACCCTCCTCGCCCTATGATAAAATGATTGGCAGCGATGGAAAAGGTTATTATGCGTATCTGCCCGCCGTATTTATTCATGGGGGTTTTTCCTACGATTTTGTTGAAGCTTACGAAAGAATCCATTATGGGTCCAGCGACGATTTTTTCGATTTTAGGATTCAAACTGAATCAGGTACGGTAAACAAATACTTCCCGGGTGTAGCCATTTTGTGGTTGCCTTTTTTCCTTTTGGCACATATCTTTTCATTGCTTTTTGGATTTGCTGCCGATGGATATTCGCTGCCCTACCAAATTGCAATCGGCCTGGCAGCCATCTTTTATTTGTGGCTGGGGTTAAGGATTCTACGGCGCATCCTTGAAAGATACAAAATTGAAGGGTGGATAAATGCATTCGTGATCTGGATTATTTTTTTTGGCACCAACCTGTACTATTACACCATCGAAGAGCCATCCTTTACGCACGTTTACAGCTTTGCGCTGATAAATATTTTTGGCCTGACAGTAATCAGCTTATCTAAAAAATATCGGCCAATTGGACTTTACATTCTGGCAATTATTCTGGCAATGATTATTATCATCAGGCCGGTAAATGGCATCATCATTTTTGCCATTCCATTCCTCTGCGGAAGCAACAAAAATTTATTCCGTCTTTTACAAAACATATTTACCGACCAACGAAATCTAATTGGTGCTTCGCTTGCCGGTGTGTCCATTTTATTGATCATTCCTATTCTTTGGTTTTTACAAAATGGAAATTTAATCCTTTACACCTATGGGGATGAGACTCTCAATTTCATGTCACCCCACATGATTGATGTTTTGTTCAGCTACCGAAATGGATGGCTGGTTTACACTCCACTGGCGATTTTATCATTTCTTGGATTTTACCCTCTTTTTAAAAAATCGAAACTGGCAGGGATTAAATTATTAGCTTTCCTTTTTATTGCTGTTTATATTGTTGGATGCTGGTCGGTGTGGTGGTATGGCGAAGCTTTCGGAATGCGGCCGATGATTGAATTCTATTTTGCGATTGCTATTTTGTTGGGATTTTGGTTGAAGTTTGTTCGGAGAAATATAGCATTATATATTTTTAGTTTGATAATACTTATTGCCTTAAGTGCATTCAACCAATTCCAATCGTGGCAATTTAATCGGGGGATCCTACCCGCAAAGCACTTATCAAAAGAAACTTATTGGGACAATTTTCTATCAAGCACCCTAAAGGCTAAAGTTTATATCAACGATCAAAATTGGAAGCTTATCCAAACATTTGAAACTGATATGGAAAACGACCCGGGATGGTTGAACTATGCTTCAAAATCTGATGAGCTCTCTTTTTCAGGAAAACTTGCATCCAAAATTGATTCATCAAATGTGTATAGCATTGGCTTTCGCAAAAATATTTCAGGTTATTTAGGTAGAAAGGAATACAAGATTGTTGTTTCAGCGATGACATTTGCGAGTCGGGAAAATACCCATGCACAGCTTATTATTGATTTCCTCGACCTGAACGGGAACAGCAAAGGCTACAACACTTTTTTCCTCAAAGAATTCCTATCGGGGAACGAATGGACTTATGTGGAGTTTGCGGCAGACCTTCCAAGGGAACTATTGAGCGGGTGTAGCCTTGCAGTTTATTTTTGGAACCCGGCAGCTGATGAGGAGTTGTTTGTTGATGATGTCAGGATTGAAGTTTGGGAAGCTACTGATTACTAAAGTTTTCAAAAATAAAATAAACCATACCATTTATTTTGTACTTTTGTGAGTAAGAAACGTATGCTTATAATTCCGTTGAAATTAACACCTCACAATAATGAAAAATAAATCCACATTACTATTGGTTTGTTTCGCGATACTAACTATTAGTTCATTTCCACAAGCAATACCCATGTTTGATAAAATTGGATCTGAAAATATTTTAAAAAACATAGGTTTAGAAAACGAAATTTTTAAAATTGGCAATGAAAAAAACGAACAAATCGTTGTCATTGACAGTGCGTTTTGCCTAAGTACCTCAGGCGATGAAAGCAAACAGATTTTCAGTTACGACGCAAGCATGCTTTTAATATCTGATGTTACTTATGAACGTAGCGGAAGTTCAGGAAGTTGGGATCCCCAAAACAAAATCAGTTATTCTTATGATGCCTCAAGGAATTTAATTACCAAAATCAAACAAAAATTTGGAACCGGCAGTGGCAATTGGATGAATTTTGATAAAGACACCTACACCTATGATTCATTCGGAAATATGCTTTCTACAGTTCATCAGGAATGGGATGGTGCTCAAACCGGTGTTTGGGAAAATGTTAGGATGTTCAATTTCACATACAATTCGAGTGGGAATATGACTAGTTCAGTTTTTCTGGATTGGAGTGAATCAACGGAAGAATGGGACAACCTTATGAAAAGCACTACCGAATATAACGGTTCAGGAAGTATTATTTCCCAAATTTCTCAAAATTGGTCAGGAGGAAATTGGGTAAATGAGTACAAGGCCATATTTGATTATGATTCCTTAGGAAACAAAACATCAAGGATTTCACAAAATTGGTTGGGCAGCTCCTGGCAAAATTCTGGCATCGAAATTTACACCTATGACTCACATGGGTTTTTGACTTCACTTATTCATCAGAACTGGGAAGGTTACTGGAAAAATGATTGGAAAAGAACTTTCACAAACGATTCTTCAGGTAACTTACTCTCGACCCTCGCTCAGGATTGGGATTATATGTTAGGAGAATATGTTAATTCAGCTAAGTTTGATTATACCTACGACACACCGGGAAATGTGACTTCTCTCATTTATTTGGATTGGGATGAAGAAAATAGCATTTGGGTGAATTTCTGGAAATTTGAATACTTGCATAATTATGATATGCAAACAATAATTGGCTACTGTTATGAATGGATAGATGAATGGGTTCCAGATGACAACCACATTATTCTGGAGTTATTCGATCAACGACTTTACGCCGCTGATTGTCATCAACTTTATATTTATTATTCCTCATTAACAACCAATACTACAACAATAGAAAATACAAACCAAAACTTCTGTTACCCAAACCCCGCATCCAACGGAATTAACATCAACAACCCTTTTGAAACGAAAGTAGAATTGAAAGTTTACAACATATCGGGACAATTACTTAAAAATGTAAGTTTAGCAAAGGGAGTAAATTCTTTGTCTGTTGAAGATTTTCCAAAAGGGTTTTATCTGTTTACAATTCAATCAGAAAATAAGCTGGTTCGCAATAAGGTCTTAGTGAATTAAGCTACTTTCCGAGCAGAATATTTTCATTGACTTCTTATCTTTGCCAAAAAAAACCATGGCCAAAAACAAAAAAATTAAAGGTGACATCGTTTATTCCACTAACCAAGATTATCAATACGATTACGATGAAGGTAATTCAACAGAAACCCTCCCTCCCACACAACAAAACCTCAAAGTGTGGCTCGACCGAAAACAACGCAAAGGAAAAGTGGTGACTTTAATTGAAGGATTTGTTGGAAACGATGACGACCTAAAAGACCTGGCGAAATTCCTTAAAACCAAATGCGGTGGTGGAGGTACAGCAAAAGACGGAGAGATTATCATTCAAGGCGATCACCGTGAAAAGGTAATGGGCATTTTGGCTAAGGAAGGCTACAAGGCTAAAAAAGCGGGAGGATAGGGAAGATAGTTTGGAGTTTGGAATTTTGTGTTCGAGGATCAAAGTATAATGATTTATGTGAGCAATAAGCTATTATCAGTCCTCAGTGCCGAAAAACCAGAAATCTCTGATTTCATTGTTTCTCTAGCATCCTCGAAAAGTTACGAAAAATTAAAATTTTCTACTTTTCGGGATCTTCAGTTCTTAGTGCCGAAAAACCAGAAAT
>CAZBDF010000339.1:0-5704 GCA_964490385.1 uncultured Lentimicrobiaceae bacterium
TAAAAATTGGCGGAAAACAGATTAGCAAAAAGCAAATGGGCAAAGTTGAAGCCGGAACAGGCTACTTTCAAACTTCATGGTCGGGCAGTGAAATTAAACCCGAAATGGGAAATATTGAAATAACAAAATCAGATGAGGGCATTGCATGGGGCGCAGTTTACTGGCAATATTACGAAGACCTCGATAAGATTACTTCAGCTGAAACCCCGCTATCACTGAAGAAACAACTTTTTGTAGAGCGCAACACCGCCGAAGGGCCGGTGATTGAACCAATAAAAGATGGGGATTTATTGGAAGTTGGAGACAAGATAAAAGTCCGGGTTGAGTTACGTGTTGACCGCAACATGGAATATGTGCACATGCAGGATATGCGTGCTTCGGCATTTGAACCTGTGAATGTAATTTCGGGCTACCGCTACCAGGGTGGCCTGGGTTACTACGAAAGTACCCGCGATGCTTCCACCGATTTCTTTTTCGATTACCTGCACAAAGGAACTTACGTGTTTGAATACACCCTGCTGGCTTCACAAAAAGGCGATTTCTCAAATGGAATAACAACTATTCAGTGCATGTATGCACCGGAGTTTAGTAGTCACTCGGAAGGGGTGAGGGTGAAGGTAAAATAAAAACCAATTCTCAAATACTTGATTCAATAATGTTTAAAAAACAATTTATCTTAATTATTTTTCTTTTTGTTGCTCTTTCCGGATTCACGCAACGGATGGTGCATGGAGTGGTAAAGGACAGTTTAACAGGCAAAACACTGCCCGGTGTAAATGTATTTATTCCTGAATTACAAAAAGGAACCTTTACTGACGAAAAAGGGGAATATTTGCTGGAATCGTTGCCTCGGGGTAAATTTCAGGTTCAATTCTCTTTTATAGGATATGAAACCGCTATCCGCAAAATTAGCATCATTGACAATCCTATAACAATGAAAATTAAGCTGGGCCCGGCAGTAATTCATGCCCAGGAGATTGTTATATCGGCCGGACATTTTTCAGCACAGCATGATAATGCGGTGAAAATTGAAACCATAAACCAGGGTGAATTAGAAGAGTCCGGCGATGTAGGCCTGATGAAAAAGCTTTCGGCAATACCTGGTGTTGATGTCATTAGCAAGGGCACTGGAATAACCTCCCCTGTAATCCGTGGGCTTTCCACCTCAAATATTTTAGTCCTCAATAGTGGCGTTCGCATGGAAAACTACCAGTTTTCTGAAAATCATCCCTACCAGCTCGATGAGTTTGGTTTGGAGCGTGTGGAGGTGATCAAAGGTGCTGCATCATTGCTTTATGGTTCTGATGCCACCGGTGGGGTAATGAACTTTATTCGCGAAAAGCCGGCCCCGGTCGGGAAGATTATTGGCGACTTTCAAGCTGCATACAACACCAATACGGATGGCATTAATACAAGCCTGGGTGTTAAGGGAACAAACGAATCATTTTTTTGGGGCATCCGGGCCAGCCAAAAAAACCATGCAGATTATATTGATGGCAACAATCGCTTTGTGCCAAATTCACGTTTTAACCAACAAAGTATTAAAACCTTTACCGGCATCAATACTTCACTTGGGGTGTTTAACCTGTATTATGAATTCAACAAAATGAGACCCGGGCTAACGGTGGGACCATCCATCGCATTGGTTACAGCAAGAGGCAGGAAAAATGAAGTTTGGTACCAGGATTTGGTTAACCACCTGCTTTCTTCAAAAAATACTTTTTTCCTTAGGCATTGGAAACTCGAAGCTAATCTCAGTTATCAGTATAATATCCGCAAGTTAATGACTTCACCTGATGATGAAAATTTCACCAATGTAGATATGAATCTTCAAACTTTGAATTGGGAATTCCGGGCAAAGTATCAATTGTCAGAAGATCATGATATTATCCTCGGATGGAATGGAATGGCACAGCAAAACCGCAACAAGGAAGCTCCATCACATGTGTTGCCCGATTACAAAATTAATGATCAATCTTTATTGGCTTTATATAGTGGAAACATTAGCCAGAGGTTGTTTGTGCAGGCAGGGTTAAGATTCGAATACCGTCAAATTAAGGTGCCGGAACAGGAAAGTGGTGGCGGACATTCACATGACGAAGAACCGGGACATGATGAGGAAGAAATCCTACCAATACTAAATCGCAATTACGGGAATATGAGTGCATCGTTTGGGGGCACTTACAATTTGAGTGAGGCCCTTCTGTTTCGAGTTAATCTGGCATCAGCCTATCGCACACCAAGTATTGCTGAGCTTACCCAGGATGGACAACACGGTGCACGTTATGAAGTAGGAAACAGGAATCTTGAATCGCAAAGAAACTATGAGGCCGATATGAGTGTGCATTACCACTCAGGAATGTTAATGTTCGATCTGGCCGCGTTTTATAATAATATAAACAACTACATTTTTCTTTCTTCCACTCCCGACTCAACTGACGATGGAGCACCCATTTACCGCTATCAGCAAAGTAATGCAAACCTAATGGGTTTTGAAGGTTCGGCGGAAGTACAGCCTTGGGAATGGTTGCAATTTAGTGCAGGCTATGCCTATTTACGAGCCAAACAAGAGGATGGGCAAAACCTGCCTATGATACCACAGAATAAATTATTGGCTTCGGCAATGTTTTCAAAAGAGGGAAAACAATGGTATCGTAAAGTATTTGTTCGGCTTGGTGCTGAATATGCTTTTAAACAAAACCACCCTTCACAATTTGAAACCACAACCCCTTCATATTGGTTGTTGAATGCCGGTTTAGGAACAAATCTTATGTTTGGGAAGCAAGTGATAGAGTTGATGTTAAACTTGAATAACATCCTTGATATAGCATATCTCGATCATTTATCAACACTTGAAGGAACCGGCTTTTATAATATTGGCCGAAACCTGAAAGTAGCGATAAAAATTCCTATTGGGAGCGGTTATTGATCAACAAATCATTTACACAACAACAATCCCAACCTCCTTGCCATTCTTGATTTTACCAATCACACTTCCTTTAATTTTGTATTCATCCCAAAGTACATCAACAAAAGCGGCAGCTTCATTTTCGGGAAGGGAAACCAGCAGGCCGCCAGAAGTTTGTGCATCACACAAAACCAATTTCATGATGTCTGGAATATCATCGGCCCAGCGGACAATGTTTTTTACAAAGTCCATATTGTTTTTGGTGCCTCCGGGAATAGCTCCTGCAACAGCAAGTTCCCACACGCCGTCAATTTGAGGAACCTGGTTGGCAACAATCTCTGCTTTAACTTTCGAGCCTTCCACCATTTCTTTGAGGTGTCCCAACAGGCCAAAGCCGGTAACATCGGTACAGGCATTGACCTTGAATTGTTGCATGGCATGTGCTGCATTGGCATTGAGGGTCGCCATCAAATCGCGGGCAGCGAGCGCAGTTTCTTTATTGGCAAGGCCTCGTTTTACGGCTGTGGAAACAATTCCGGTTCCGATGGGCTTGGTAAGGACCAATACATCGCCGGGCTGTGCATTGGAATTTGAAATCACTTTATCGGGGTGGATGGTTCCCGTGACGACCATCCCAAACTTTGGCTCTGTATCTTCAACGGTATGCCCCCCCAACACCGAAATCCCTGCTTCGGTGGCCTTGTCGGAAGCACCCCTGAGAATGTCTTTTAAAACCTGCATGGGCAAACGATTGTCGGGGAAGCCAACAATGTTTAATGCAAACAAGGGTTTGGCCCCCATGGCATAAACATCACTCATGGCATTGGCCGCAGCAATGGCACCAAAATAGTAGGGGTCATCAACTACCGGCGTAAAGAAATCGACAGTTTGCACAATGGCAGTTTCACTGTTGATGAGGTAAACAGCAGCATCGTCGGAAGCAGCAAGCCCAACCAGTACGTTTTTATCCGTAACCGCCGGCATATCCTGCAGCGCCTTTTCGAGGTATTGCGGCCTGATTTTGCATGCACAACCCAGGCCGTGTGTAAATTGGGTGAGTTTAATTTCTCCTGTTGCTATAATTTCGCTGTGCTGATGCCCTGTTTTTGGTTGCAATTTCTTAACCGCCTCAATAATTATCAGGGCTGCTTTTTCAACATCATCTTCGCTTAAATACTTCCCCGTAGAAAACCGGACAGTCCCCATGGCGTAATCGATGGGCAACTGCATGGCTGTTAGTACCAGCGACACATCAATGTTTTCGGAGTGGCAGGCTGCACCGGCAGAAGCCGCTACTTCATCAATTTCGGCTAACAAGGTGTTGGCTTCAACTTTTGGGAAACTAACATTCAATGTGTTTGGAAGCCTGAATTCCGGGTGGCCATTCAATTTTATTTCGGGTAATTCTTCTTGCAGTTTTTCATAAAGGAGGTCGCGCAACAATTTCATATGAGCTGTGTTCTTTTGAAAGTCTCGTTCGGCAATTTCAGCAGCCTTGCCAAGACCGGCAATCTCTAACACATTTTCGGTACCGGCGCGGAGGTTTTGCTCGTGGTCGGCGCCATGGATAAGTTTTTGGAGCTTAACGCCCCGTTTGATGTATAGCGCACCAATCCCTTTTGGGGCATACAGTTTATGCCCGGCAACCGAGAGTAGGTGAACGCCCATTTTTTGCACATCTGTTTCTATTTTTCCAACTGATTGTGCTGCATCAGAATGGAAAACAATGTTATGCTTTTTAGCAATTACACCGATTTCTTCGATAGGTTGGATAGTGCCCACTTCATTGTTAGCGTGCATGATGGTGATGAGGATAGTTGCCGGTGTGATGGCTTTTTCGACATCATTGGCATCAACACGGCCAAATTCATCGACCGGAAGGTAAGTTACTTTAAAGCCCTCTTTTTCGAGAAACTGGCAAACTTCGGTTACAGCCGGATGTTCGACTGTTGAAGTGATAATGTGGTTTCCCTTGCTACGCAGTTGATATGCCGTTCCTTTGATAGCATAATTATTTGACTCGGAACCTCCGCTGGTAAAAACGATTTCATCAGGAAAGCAGTTCAACAATTCGGACAACTGCTTTCGGGCAAGTTCCACAGCTTTTTTGGTTTCGATGCCGTAAATATGGCCGCTTGAAGGGTTGCCAAAATATTCATCCAGGTAAGGGCGCATTGCAGCCGCTACTTCCGGGTCGATGGGCGTGGTGGCGTTATAATCGAGGTAGATGGGTTTTTTCATAATAGAAAGTTCTGTGTTCAGAGTTTAATTAATTATCTAATCGAACGAATTAAACGAAATTTGGATGGTGTTCTTTTTTGTTTCCCGTTGAGACAAGGCATGCCTTGTCTCTCCTAGATTCTACCCAACCCTGTATAAAATTGAATAACCGATTCTGCGTTTTTCTCCGCATCCAGCGTATCGGTTTCGAGGTAATGGATTTGGGGGTTCTCTCGTTTCGTGAGCCCGTAATTATAGGATTTGTCATAATAGCTCAAAACCATAGCGATGGCTGTGTAGAAATCTTCTGCCTCGATGGCTTCGATTATTTTTTTGGCATGTTGCCCACCAATCCGTCTTTCTATTTTATTCACGCTTTCGATGAGCTGTTCTTTGGGGTATTTACAATAATCAACCACCAGACGTTTAACCCTGAGCTCATCACCCATTTCGAGGCGGATGACTGGACAAGTTCTCATCTTTTGAAAAAAGCCTTCCGGCAAGACAACTTTTCCGATTGAGCGGCTTTCATCTTCTAAAAAAATGGTTTGTGTGTGGTTGAGGCCAGCCCAGTCT
>CAZBDF010000340.1:0-5696 GCA_964490385.1 uncultured Lentimicrobiaceae bacterium
TGCTCGAAAAACAATGAAATCAGAGATTTCTGGTTTTTCGGCACTGAGAACTGAACAATTAACAAAAAACGCAAAACGCCAAACGCAGGACAATGAACCATAACAAATACCATAACATTTTTTTCCTCGGGGCAGGCGGCATCGGAATGAGTGCCCTGGCCAGGTATTTTTATGCTTCAGGTAAAAATGTTGCAGGTTACGACCGTACTTCAACTGAACTTACAGCACTTTTAATAAACGAAGGGATCAGTGTTTTCTACGTAGATGACCCTGAAATGCTTCCAAAGGATTTTAAAGATGCATCCAACACTTTGGTTGTTTATACCCCGGCTGTAAAAGAGAATAACCAGCTGTTGGGCTTTTTTAAGGATAATCACTTTTCTGTTTTAAAACGTTCTGAAATTCTGGGTTTGATTTCTTCTCAATTCCCAACTATTGCTGTAGCCGGGACGCATGGAAAAACTACCGTTTCTACCATGATCGCACATTTACTTTATCAAAGTGCGCTTGGCTGCCTCGCTATTTTAGGAGGAATTTCGAAGAATTACAGCTCCAACTATTTGCATTCTGAAAACCCGAAATACTTCGTTACCGAAGCCGATGAGTTCGACAGGTCTTTTCTCCAACTCAAGCCTTCAGTTGAAGTGGTGACATCTGCTGACGCCGATCACCTGGATGTTTATGGTAGCGAGCAGGAATTGAAACTTTCTTTTGCGCAGTTTATCAATAATCTTGACGACAATGGAATCCTTATAATAAAAGAAGGAATTGGCTTGGGTATTGATAAAAGTAAACTTGCTACAACATATACTTATGGCCTTTCTGCCGGGGATTATTTCGCAGAAAACATACGTCCATTTCCTGATCATACTGTTTTTGATCTGCACACTCCGGCTGGCCGGCTTAAGGATTTAATCCTTGGAATTCCGGGGCAAATCAATGTTGAGAACGCGATATCAGCAATTGCAGTCGCAATAACTGTTGGAGTTAACGAAGGTGAATTAAGGCAGGGATTAAAAACCTTCAAAGGGATCAAGCGCAGGTTTGAGCTGCAATTTACTTCCGAACAAACGGTTTATATCGATGATTATGCACACCATCCCATCGAGATTAAAGCGCTGGTGAGTTCAATCCGATCCATGTTTCCCGGAAGGAAAATCACCGGAATATTTCAGCCCCATCTCTTTTCACGGACTAAAGACTTCAGTGCCGGATTTGCCGAAAGCCTCGACCTGATGGATGAAGTGATCCTGCTGGATATTTATCCCGCAAGGGAAAAGCCAATGGCGGGTGTTACGGCGGAGTTGATTTTTGATCAGATGCAGATGAAGCAAAAACGTCTTTGCAAAAAAGAAAATGTTTTATCAGCATTGAAAGGAAAGGAATACGAAATTTTGCTGACCATTGGTGCCGGCGACATCGACCAATTGGTGACACCAATAAAGCAAATGTTAATGGAAACCTCTAAACCCGCATAAAATGAAAAAGTTAGGTCAAATAGTATTGTGGGTGCTGGTCCTTTCGGGGATATCGGTAATATTGGGTTTTGCCCTGGTTGAGCAGCGAGAAGTAAAATGCACCAAGCTATCTGTCTCTCTATCCGACGATAATATTTACGGATTCATCTCAGT
This sequence comes from uncultured Lentimicrobiaceae bacterium, assembly GCA_964490385.1. Classification (GTDB taxonomy): domain Bacteria; phylum Bacteroidota; class Bacteroidia; order Bacteroidales; family 4484-276; genus 4484-276. Next base: position 1,632 of record CAZBDF010000340.1, read on the forward strand.
AAAGGAAATTGAAAAGTTGGTGATTAACCAATTTGACTCGATTAAAGGACAGTCTGTTGACAGCCTGGATATCGAACTCCTCGAAAGGAAGCTTGAGCAGAACCCTTTCATTAAGCGTGCAAATGTTTACACAACAGTGCATGGGGCGCTTCTGGTTGAGGTTGACAGAGAGGAAGCATTGATTAGGATCATTAATAAAAAGAACGAAAGCTATTACTTGAGTCGTTCGGGAAAACCCTTGCCGTGCACCCAAAATTTTACACCACATGTGGCTGTGGCAAGTGGTTATATCAACGATAGTTATGCAAAACTTAAAGGGAACGATACAATCTCATTGCTTTCGGAAAAGAGCAAATATAAAACACTGAAGCAACTTTTTCATTTGGCCGAAGCCCTGGAAGCAAATCAATATATGAACAATCATATCAAGCAAATTTACATCAATAGTGATGGTGAAATTGAGCTTATCCCTGAAGATGGCCGCTTTGTTATTTTACTTGGAGATATCGATAATATTGAAATTAAGTTTGAAAACCTGCTTGCTTTTTACCAGGCTGGGTTGCCAAAAGTAGGTGCCGAAAATATTGATGTTGTTAATTTGAAATATTTAAACCAGGTGGTTTGTGGGAAGTGAAGAGATTGGAAAGATGGAAAGTTGGAAAAATGGAGTGTTGGAAGAATGGAAAAATGGAGTAGTGGAAGAGTAGAAAATTGAATAAATTGAAGGATGAATTGCCCTGTGCTTTAGCTCAGGGGTAACATAGACAGAATGTAATTTTTCGGGCTTTAGCCCAAATGAGAAATAGAATTGGGGAGCGTTGGAAAATAGGTTAATTGAAAATAGAATAGAGGGATATAATTAATAAGATAAGGTGGTATGAATTCAATCATTTCATCATTTTATCATTGCATCATTTAAGCATTGTTTAAAGTTAATCAGATATGGAACCATCAGAAATTATTGTAGGACTGGATATTGGGACAACCAAAATCGCTGCCATTGTTGGCCAACGAAGTGAGTTTGGCAAAATTGAAATTCTTGGGTACGGAAAAGCCGAATCCATCGGCGTTAAGCGGGGCGTGGTTTCCAACATCGAGAATACTGTACAATCCATAAAAACGGCTGTTGAAGAGGCCGAGCAAAAATCAGGTGCCGATATAAAGTATGTAAATGTTGGTATCGCCGGCCAGCACATAAAAAGTGTGCAACACCGGGGCAGTATCATTCGAGAGCATAACGAGGAAGAGGTTAGTCAGAAAGATATCGACACCTTGTTGCACAGCATGTATAATCTCAATATGAGCCCCGGTGAGGAGATCATTGATGTAATTCCACAGGAATACATTATCGACAATGAGCAGGGTATCAGGCAACCGATTGGGATGCTGGGAAATTCCCTGGAAGCAAATTTTCATATTATTATTGGGCAAACAACTGCTGCAAAAAATATTTACAAATGTGTTAAAAAGGCCGACCTCGAAGTGGTCGATTTAATTTTGGAACCCATTGCATCGTCAGCAGCAGTATTGAGCGATGAAGAAAAAGAGGCGGGTGTAGTGCTGGTGGACATTGGAGGCGGAACAACCGACATTGCAATTTTCCAGGACGGCATCATCAGACATACCGCAGTAATTCCACTTGGTGGGGATATCATTACTGAAGACGTCAAGGAAGGGTGCACCATCATCCGCAAACATGCCGAGGAGTTGAAAGTGAAATTCGGTTCGGCCCTGGCCAATGAAAACAAAGATGAAGAGATTGTTGCCATACCAGGGCTCAGGGGCAGGCCACCAAAAGAGATCAGCCTGAAAAACCTGGCTAGCATAGTTCAGGCTAGGATGGAGGAGATGATCGAGCATATTTATTATGAGATTAAAAACTCAGGATTTGAAAAGAAAATGATTGCTGGGATTGTACTAACGGGTGGCGGGGCATTGCTAAGGCATGCCGCACAACTCACCGAGTTCATGACCGGCATGGATACCCGGATTGGATATCCCAACGAACACCTGGCCAAGGATGTCCCCGATGAAATGGCCAGCCCCATGTTTGCCACCGGTATCGGATTGGTGATTGAGGGTTTGGAACGTGTAGAAAAACAGTTGGTAAGGGAGGCCAAAGGTACATCAGATCCGGCATCTGCAAATAAGAAAGTAAAAGAGAAAAAGGAAAAGAGACCCCCAAGCTTTTTGAAGAAGATACAGGATTTTTTTGAGAATGACCCGGAGTAAGGGTGGTGGAGTGACTTAAGTATGGAGTAGTGGAAACTGAATTACATTTCAATAAACTGGAAACATGGACATAGAGACAAGGCATGCCTTGTCTCAACCAAAGAAAAAATACAGAAAATAAAAATTCATCAAATTGTAGGAGTAATAGAGCATGACAGAAGAAATGTTAGCATTTGACGCCCCTCGGCAGAAGTCGTCAATTATAAAAGTCCTCGGTGTAGGTGGTGGAGGTAGCAACGCCGTCACACACATGTTTAAGCAAGGCATTAAAGGTGTGGATTTCATTATCTGCAACACCGATTCGCAAGCCATGGACACAAGCCCCATCCCCAACAAAATCCAATTGGGCGACAATGGACTTGGTGCTGGTTCCAAGCCCGAAGTAGGCCGTGGTTCAGCTGAGGAAAATATCGAGGACATTCGAAAACACCTCGAAACAAATACCAAAATGTTGTTCGTTACTGCCGGAATGGGCGGTGGCACAGGAACTGGGGCAGCCCCGGTTATAGCCAAGGTGGCCAAAGAAATGGGCATCCTTACCGTAGGTATCGTTACTATCCCTTTTATGTTCGAAGGACGAAAACGTAGGCTTCAGGCCGAGGAAGGGATCGAGGAATTGCGCAAATCTGTAGATACACTTCTGATTATCAGCAACGAAAAGCTGCGCGAGATGCATGGCAACCTCAAGCTGTCGGAAGCATTTGGTCGGGCAGATGATATCCTTACAACTGCGGCCAAAGGAATCGCCGAGATCATTACTGTTACAGGCTACATCAACGTGGACTTCCAGGATGTGAGGACTGTGATGCAGAATAGTGGAACGGCCATAATGGGTTCCGCTATTGCAGAGGGCGAAGACCGCGCCAGGATTGCAGTTGAGGAGGCACTGAGTTCTCCCTTGCTCAACGACAATAAAATAGATGGTGCCAGTGATATCCTGTTGTATATTGCTTCCGGTAAAGACGAGATCACCTTTGATGAGGTCACCGAAATTACCGATTTCATCCAGAAAGAAGCGGGGCAGAATGCTGAAATTATCTGGGGTAATGGTGTTGATGAAGCATTGGGAAGTAATATCAGCATCACATTAATTGCTACCGGTTTTGAAGCACCTGAAGAAATTGAAGAGACCACGCTGAACCGTGAAAAGAAAAAAACGGTTTATACCCTGAGCGATAAGTTGCCCGAGCAGCAAAGAGAGGAGGCTCAAAAGGTTGAAGTTGTTGAGAAGGAACCTGAAGTGGAGGAACCTGAAGTGGAAGAAATTGACGAGATAAAGCTGATAAAGAAGGATAAATCCCGGGAAGCTGCTAAACCAACTATTCAAGACAAATCAACTAATGGTAGCAATGGAATGCTGATGTTTGATATGCCGGAAAACAAACCGGCCCCGGAAGTGATCAAGCCTGTTCAGGAAGTAAGTGAACGCCCTATTGTTAAGGCTAAAAATGATAAGCCGCATATTCCCAAAAAAGCAGGTGAAAAAGGGTTAAGGGTAAGTTATACTCTGGGAGAGTTTGCCTACAAAGCTGATGAAGAAACCTGTCCAAAACCAGCTGAGCCAAATATCCGCAAGGAGGAGATGGATAAAAAAGCTGAAGAACGAAAGAAGAAATTACGCGAGTTGAGCATGAAACTCGATTATGCAGAAAAGGATCTCGAAAGCCTTGAGGCCGTGCCAGCCTATGTTCGTAAAAATGTGGATCTGAGCAACGTGGTCCCATCTTCCGAATCGGTGACTGCACGTTTTACCCTGGGCGATGACGAGAAAGAGGATGGAGGTATCAGTCCACGCGAAAATACTTTTTTACACAACAAACCCGACTGAACTTA
>CAZBDF010000341.1:0-5670 GCA_964490385.1 uncultured Lentimicrobiaceae bacterium
TTCCCTGTCCATTATCTTCTAGTTTGTCCAGATTGTATAGCGTAAAAAAACTACGGGAGACCGTCATTTCAATACTTAGTTTTTTATAAATGGGAACATTTGATCCTAACATTAAACCCTGTTCCATTTTACGTATTGCAGGGTAATTGTTAATTTCCTCATTATAATCGTCCAAAACCCCTCCCGATCCTATTACAACGCGCACGTTGCCAGCATCCTTGCCCGCCAGCAAAACCGATATATAGGGGCCAAACATCAATTGAAATTTCCAGATACGATATCCTATCAATAGCGGAATGTCAATATAATGCAAACGCATTTTACCGTTAACATAAGCTGTGTAAAACGAAGGCACCTCTCCGCTTATCCCGTTAAAAACAACCGTAATCAATGTGTCGCGGGTAAAACTCTGGCTATAATCCAGGCCATGAAATGAATAATACAAACCAGGCATAAACGAAAAACGTTCGTTTATTCGGAATGAAAAGGATAGGCCAGCTATCGCCCCAAGCAATGGCTTGCCTGAGGTGCTATCTACAACTTCGGTAGGTATAGGGCCACCGTAGCTTATGCCAGCACCAATATTGATGTCTTGTGCAAAGCTATTTCCCAAATTAAAAAGGAAGACAATGAATAGGAGTATTAGTTTTTTCAATGAGCCACAACGAATTTAGCCGAAGAAACCAGGCTGTTGCCCGTGTAAACCTGTAAAATATACTTGCCCTGGGGCCAGGTTGAAACATCCAGATGGTGTTCCTCTCCTGTGGGAGAATATGATTGAATCAGCCGTCCATCGAGGGAATAAATATGGCAAAGCAATTTTTTAGCTTGCGTAGTATTAAACTTAAATGTTACCTGGCTGGCAGCAGGCGAGGGAAATGCCTGAACCGTGAACTCCGGCAGGAGGCTTTCCTGCAGGCCAGAGGGATATTCCAGAGAAACATCATCTAATAATAGTGTGCTGCCAACTTCTCCCAGGAAATTTCCACCATCACCGCTTGATGTAAACACTATAATTATGGTATCCGGATTTATTCCGGGAATCATGTAATCAAAGTCAATCTCGAACTGGGTATATGTCTGCACATTTTCTGTTATTGCCCTAACGGCTTTGGCCAGGGTGTCCTTTTGGCCGGTGGCTGTGTTGTACCTGGTAAGTATTGCCCCAACACCAGCTGAATCGCCGTTAACGGGTGTGTATTTATACCAAACCTTAAACTTAGACGGGGTATCGGTAAATGGCCTGCCATTTTCGATATAAGGTTCGGTCATCATAAAATTACCAGATGCCAGCAGTCCTGAAATAAGAAAATCACCCCAGAGCTTGGTTTCCAATCGCGCGGCATATTCTCCCGTATGTGCATCGGTGGTTTGGGAGACAGTGACGGGGCCACCCAGTGCTGCCAGGGAATTTAGTGTGGTCCACCAGTCACCCGCAGGTTCGTAGTAAATGTTTGTCGAATTGGGGATCCAGTTGTTAAATCCACCCTCCGGGATTTGAGTTTGTGCCATTGCAGAACCAATCAGCAAGGATAGGATCAGGATATTCAATGTTTTCATATGCATAAGTTTTTCTATAAAAAAAGAAGTGTTATCAAAATGATTTGTTCAACGCGTAAAAATACTTAAAAAATGACAATTTTGGCTTAAAACCGTTTCTTAGGGGTGCACGACAAATTGCACAGATACTTTTTCATCACCAATGATGTGATTATTATTTTTTGAAATATTATGCAATCCCCGCACGTGCGGGATTGTGATTGTTCATATGGAATATGGTTATTACAATTATGAATGTCCTACGGACATTTTGCCGTAATGAAGTATGTAAGAGCCTTACCTCGTAGAGCCCGCCTTGCCGCGAGGCAGGGTTGCATAATTGTAACAATTTGTAACAAAAGAAAGAGCGAAATCCTCGTAGAGCCTGCCTTGCCGGCTAGGCAGGGATTCATAAAATCAAACTACGAGATACTTTGCAATTTGTCGTACACCCATGAGGACGTTAAAGTGACTCTCATTTTACTTTATTGTAATTTGCCTTATAGGTATTTGACTGTTTGTTATTGATGAAATCACAAATTTCAATCACAACCTGTTTGCTTTCAGGAATGGGAAATAGGGCCCAGTCGTGTTGCATTTTCTGGTATTCCCGGAAAATGAAGTTTTGGCTGTTGGAACCTGTTTTGGATTTCAATCTTTTGCAATCAGCATAGAACAATTCTTCTGTTCCACAGAAAACAATGGTTTTGGGTAAGTCGATAAATTCCCCATTAATGGGCGATAATAAATATTGACCCTGCCTGTCACCATTTGAATATTTCAGTCCTGCATGTTGAAGCATTTTTACAGTGAGGATATGGTCTGATTCTTCCAGTTTTTTAATCGCTGGATTAGACATGGTTAAATCTAACCATGGTGATAACAAAATAAGCCTTACAGGAAGTTTTTTATGTTTTTCTTTTATCAGTTTTTGAGCAAAAGCGAGTGCCAGTCCGCCACCAGCAGAATCTCCCATGAAAATAAAATTGTCTTCAGGATATTGATTGATCAGCAATTCGTATGCACCGCTTATCATTTCAAATGTTTCTTTATAATTATGCTCAGGTGCCAAAGGATAATCAATATGTGTCATCCTGCAGAAGCTCCTCTTGATTATGTTTTCTGATAGCCGCCAATGACCGGGTGTTGTTTTAAAAATGTAGGCTCCCCCATGAAAGAATATAATATGATTCTTTGTTACTTTTTTTTTGCTTTCAAATGTTACAATATCCTTTTCATGAAACGTCTGAAGATTGACCAGGTATGAGCGCCTAATCCTTTTAGGAAGAAATCCTTTCTTAGACCTTGGTTTTTTTTTAAATGCTCTTTTTTCAACTCTTTTTTTAAAGTTGAACACTTTCAATATTGTGGCGAATATTTTTGATTGGATGCTGGGGTTCATGCTATTATTTTTGTACTTTTTTTGTGCCCTGCATAAACAGCACACACCTACCAATAAGCTATAGAAACTGTCTAAAATACAAAAATACAAAATTAATTTTCCGAATTGGAGGTAGTGGGTGTTGTAGCCGGCATGTCAATCGTAAAAGTATTACTGAAACCCCTTGTGCATTTAGGACAGATTTAGTTTGAGTTTATTATATAATTCTAATTCCACAAGCCCAATCTCGGGCGCATTTGCAATGCGAGCGCAGAAATACTCCAAATTCATTACCTTCAAATCCTGCACAATGTTGTATTTCCAAGTCTCCTCACCTAAGAAACAAGCCCCTATTGAACAAAAAAACAAGCAAGGTGTTAAAATAAACATGAAAAAATCTAAGCCTCTAAACGCTAATCTGCATAATCCCGGTGAGGTTTGTGTACAAGGTCTCCCGAGCTTATTTAGCAAAACAATTTTAAGCTTTGCCGCGGCTTTGCTTATCACCTTATTAATGGCTTTTCAGGCCAAGGGACAATCCATAACCTTATTATCGCCCAATGGTGGAGAAGTTTGGATGACTGCAACTTCACAAACCATTTTGTGGGAATGGGAGGATACCAGTACCGAAGTTGATGTGTATTATTCACAAGATGAAGGTGAGACCTGGAATTTTATGGGCAATTCGGATGGTGGTGCGGAATCACTTGACATCACTGCCTATTTGATTCCCAGTGAATTCTGCAAATTCAGGGTCACCTCTGCAGAAGATCAATTTATAACTGATGATAGCGACGACTATTTTACGGTCATCGCAAACCCGGTTTATTTTAATACACCCCAAGCCGGGGATGAGTTTTATCCGGAACAAACGGCCTCACTGCAATGGGATAGTTTTATGTTCCTTACTTGCGACCTTCATTACAGCACCGATGGCGGGCAAACCTGGATGCTTGTTGAATCTAATATGATTTTAAATTTTTATGATTGGACTGTGCCGGATGTTATATCTGATCAATGTATGCTTAAAGTCAGCGATGCCAACGACCCAACAGTATATGGACTCAGTGCTATTTTTTCAATCGTAGCCCAAGCAACTGCTGTTTTTACAAGCCCGGTGGGTGGAGACATTTGGACTTTTGGTGAAGAAGTCACCATGAGTTGGACAGGAGAAAACCTTCCATTGAGCGTTTATTTCGACTACTCACTTGATGGCGGACAATCCTGGAATTATTTGGGCAACGCCATCAGCGAGCCTGCAGGTGGGTCTGTTGAATTATCGATCCCAAAAGTAGCGAGCACCAACGTGAAAATCCGGATGATGAACGCCGATTATACTTTTATGTTTGGCATAACCGAAGACCCGTTTACTTTCTATGTTCCACCAGTCTTCGTTTTTTATCCTGACGATGGTCAAAAAGTTTATCTCAACGGATCTATACAAATCATTTGGCTGGTTTATGAAGTTGAACTTGTAAACCTGGAGCTGTCAATAGATGGTGGCGAAAACTGGGAAATCATTGAATCGAATTTGGACGGTGACCAATATACGTTCAATTGGACAGTTACCGGCAGCCCTTCGGATGACTGCTATTTTAAAATTGTGGACGTCAGCGACCCCACTAAATTTGATATCAGCGGCAGGGTAGAAATACTTGAAACTCCGGTTATCACTTTGACCAATCCTATTGGAAATGAACTTTGGAGAACCGATGAGACTTACACCATTTCGTGGTCGTACGATAATCCGGAAGTCTTTTATGTGATTGCGGAATACAGCATCGATAGTGGTGCCAACTGGAGCTATATTGCTTTTGGCTTACCTGCTGAGGGAAGTATCGATTGGGAAACGCCTGCGCTTGAATCGGAGCAATGTTTAATCCGTGTGTTTGATTCTGGTTTACCCTTTGTAGCTGATACCAGCGAACTATTTGCCATACGCGATTTTCCGTATTCGCCGATTTGTATCGTGTCGGTTGATAGCACAAGCAATCAGAATGTCATAATCTGGGAGAAACCCGCTACTGATCAGATCCGTGATTATATCGTTTATAAAGAGACGAATCAAATGGACATATTTGAACCCATTGGCACTGTTGCTTATGATAGCCTGCCCTTTTTTGTAGATGTTAATTCCAACCCGACTGTTAAATCATACAGGTATAAACTGGGGTATGACGATTCGGAAGGATATGTTTATCCCATGGGCGACATGCATCAGACTATTCACCTGACTATGAGTATGGGTATAGGAGATTCATGGAACTTAAATTGGAGCAGTTATATTGGTTTTGATTTCGCCTCGTACAATATTTATCGCAGCAGCAACGGAACGGCCTATGAATTAATAGAAACTATTTCGTCCAGCTTTTTCTCTTTTACCGATATTGAGGCACCGGCTGGACAGGTGTTTTACTACATCGAAGTAGAAAAAGAAAATGGTTGTAACCTAAGCACAAGGGAATATCAGGTAAGCAGCGCCTTTTCAAATATTGTTACGAATAACGTCCTTTCTGTTGACAATCCGGAAGACAGGCTTATCAGCAATGTTTATCCAAATCCTTCAAATCAATGGCTAAATATAGTCACTGGTGTGGAAAGCGGAATTCTGGAAATAACACTACACGATATAGCGGGTAGGACAATAATGAAAGAAAATTTCGGTATGGTCAGTGGAAATTACCAGGCTACGCTAAATGTAAGCAGTGTTGAGGATGGAATCTATTTCCTTAAAGTCATTTCAGGAAAGA
>CAZBDF010000342.1:0-5661 GCA_964490385.1 uncultured Lentimicrobiaceae bacterium
TCTTATCGAGGCCATATGCCAAAGCAGCAGCAGTAGGCTCGTTGATAATTCTTTTTACAGTAAGTCCTGCAATTTCGCCAGCCTCTTTGGTAGCCTGACGTTGCGAATCGCTAAAATAAGCAGGCACAGTAATTACCGCTTCAGTGACTGTAGTTCCCAAATAGTCTTCAGCAGTTTTCTTCATCTTTTGAAGTACCATTGCTGAAATTTCCTGTGGTGTGTATTTACGGTCGTTAATCTGAACCCTTGTGGTATCATTCTCGCCTTTTACAACCTTGTACGATACACGGTTTATCTCTTTTTGAACCCTATCATAAGGCTCACCCATAAATCGTTTGATCGAATATATAGTATTTACCGGGTTTGTGATTGCTTGTCTTTTCGCGGGGTCACCAACTTTACGTTCACCATTGTCGGTAAATGCAACAATGGATGGTGTAGTCCTTCTTCCTTCTGAGTTGGGAATTACAACAGGCTCGTTACCTTCCATTACGGATACGCAAGAGTTGGTTGTTCCCAGGTCTATTCCAATTATTTTTCCCATAGTTTATTTCTCCTAATTATTTTTAATAAAATTTTAAATTTTCAATTTGTGACATCTCCTTGGTCAATGATTATGCCATTTGGCAGAAATCCTATTATATTTTGTTTGCAACGCACATGTCATATCATATTAAACATGCCTCTTAACTTTTAATGTATTGAATTTTAAGTTTTTAATAGTTGAACATAAGCTTGAGATACCACAATAAAACCGGCCTGTCAACTTGTATGTCAAAAAGTCAGAATGGTTAAATTACAAATTTCCGGTAGCCAAAATACTGTGCAGGTTTATGATATCAGGGCTACGCTTATCAACAACATTAAAGTTCAATCAGGCCAGCACTCTTTCGATATGAAAGCATTTTTCCCGGGGATTTACTTTTTCAGGATATCTAATAATAAAAACATCCAGAGTTTTAAGGTGATTAAGGAATAACTTTGGCTTACTTGGCCCAGTGCAAAAGCATATTCGTGTAAATTGCCTTTTCTTTGTGTCTCCGTGTCTTGTGGTTGCTCATTTTTTTACCACAAAGACACGGAGACACAAAGAACCACGAAAAAAATCAATAATGGTTTAGTGGAATTTGGTGATTTCGTGACTAAAAAAACTTTTCGGAGAAGCTCAATTCAATAAATCCATACTGCTGCACCTAAAAGATTATTACTACCGAACAAAAACTACCCTTCGGGTTTGTCTTAATCCATCAAAAATGAAACTGCACAAATAAATTCCGGGAGGGACATTTATGCTGATATTATTCGATTGTGATGCTTGGATATTAGCAGATTGAATCAATTGCCCCGACAAATTAAAAATCTCAAGCTTATCTCCTAACAACTCAGGCTGTTTGCACTCAAGGTGAATTGCTGTGGATGTTGAATATAAATTTACTTCGGGCTTTTCAAATTGGTCAATACCAACATAAATCGAAAATGTGCCACTGGTTAAATCTTCAAAGCTGTTGAGGATTTTGTTTTTCATGGTCACCGATATCTCAGCAGAACTGCTCACATTGCCCGTCAGGTAAATCTTTGCTGTTGAGGCATCCTGGTAAATAACAGTATCGATTTCCAGGCCTGGTGGCGCATCATTCAGGGTGAAGTATTTGTTTTTCAGTATTGGCCGGCTGAAGTAATCATCTGTCAACGTAAGGTCAATATTAGGATAATATCCCGATAATTCAGCGGAAGGGAGAAGTAAGCTGCCTGGGTAATGGTTGTCAATCCAAGAAATCCTATTAAAAAACCATTCTTCGAAATACTCCACTTCATCATTATAGTCATTTCCCTGCCAGTTGTAATTTGGCCAAACGTATTCTCCCAGAATGGGCCAACGCTCATAGTTTCTTTGCTGGGCCTCGTCAATATAAGTCGTGATCGAATCGATGGCGTATTCCAGATTTGCATTGCTCAATTCATTTTGCCTGAGGTAGTACCAGCGGGTGGTAAAAAGATCAGCAAAATAATCATCTTCCATCAGGCGTTTCCACCAGAACATGATGCTCCAATCATTGTTTTGTACTAAGGGGTAGAGCCAGCCTGTATAATCGTTGCCCGGAGACCAGTAATCTACATTTGAATAACCCAGGTTAAAATCCCATGCCGGGCCAGCAAACAATTTTCCTCCGTCGCTATCCTTTTCTTTATGAAAATAGGTGCTATACCGGTAATTGTCAACTTCCTTGGAAATCTCATTCAATACCATCTGATCGACAAAGGAACCGACATTGAAATAATTATTGTAGCCAAAATTGGGATTGCTGAAGTTGGAGCCGGTGAGTGCATTTTCGGCATAAGTAACATAGTTTCGGATATATGTTTTCTGCTGTGAAACCATGTCATCGGGATCAGGATAATAATACTGAAAGGTAATGTTCATTGAATTGGGGTAGGGGGGCGAGGGATAAGATTTCCATCCATCCTCATTGTAAATAAAACCCGAAGGGATTTTGTCAACACTCAAAATATAACCGCCTGTCAGTTCATCTCCCGAAATATCCTCAGGTTTAAGCGTGGCAATATTTACCCGGTTTTCATCCTTCTTGATTTTCTCCATGAGAATGTACACACCCACATATTCGTTGTTTACAATCACCTCGCAATAAGCCATTCTTGTGCAATAGGGATCGAGTTTGCTGCCCATGTAAAAAGTCATAAAATTCCTGAGCATCGACTTGTCGCTGTATGGCGCATACAATATCCAGTCGTTTTCTTCGGGCATGCCAAGTAGTGGCACATTCAGGTTTTCTCCCTCCGCATCCCTGGTTTCGACACCGTATGATTTTTTTGGGAACATCTGTGAACTTTGCCCTCTTGTTTCAATGCCGATATAGCCGTCGTAATCATTGAAGGGATCGTACTGATTGTTCATATTGCCATAGCCATTATCGATAATGCCCATGGTGCCATCAATTTTTGGCTCATCAGGAATTGCGACACCGTTTGTGTTTATAATTACAATCGGAAGGTTTGAGGTCAGCCCGGCACTAAAACCACCAACTCCGATGATATCGTCAATATGCCAGAGCTTGTTGGTTGCAGTTCCCTGGAAGTCAAAGAAAACCACCATTCTGACAAAATCCCTGGCAGTCAACCCCGAAAAATCAAACTCCAGGTCATCCCATTCTCCGGGCGTGGGGGCCAATTCAATTTCCTCAAAAACGGTGTTGTTGGCATTCTCAAACTTCAGTAACACTGTTCCCCCTGATTCAGGAGCTAATATTTTCAATCGATATAAAGGAAATTCCTCAAAATTAATCGCTGAGCTAAAGTCAGTGAACATAAAATTGTAAGGATTTCCGTTTGTGGATATTTCAAAGCAATGGGCTGAAGGATTGATTCCTCCTTGCTCCGGGTTGTCCACAAGCTGGCCGTCCTCGGAAGATACCGACCATTCCACATTGATGCCATCCCAGTTTGCGATGGTATCGTTAATTTGCGATTGAAGTGTGTTTGAAATAAAAGTGAAAAGCAGCAATAAAACAAAGTATCCATACCTCATAATGCCCATCCTGATTCTTAAAATTATGTATTATACAGCGATCAAAAAAATAATAAAATGGAGTGTCAAAAATACAAAAAATTAGCAAGCGAAAGGGCATTCATCTAATATTGTAGAATCGTAATTATTTAACGCTCGTTATCAACTCCAATCAAACAGTCGCTAGACCCCCTCTAACCTGCCCAGCCGGCAAGGCTGGCTCCCCCTTGAAGGGGAGAAATCCCACCGCACTGGCTGGTGCGGTGGCACTCCCTTCCCTTTGAGGTGAAGGGTTGGGGTTGGGCCCATGAGAATTGGCAAGCAATATAAGTACCTAAATAATTACTCAGGTCCTAAATAATCTATTGCCCTCCAATTAATTTGTTGTGGTCAAACAAATAATCTCCCGTAGATTTCGCAGATTATGAAAACCTTGAATATGATTCTTATTTGGTCCATAGCAACAGAAATTACCCTGCATTTTCCCAAATCAACTTCTTGCCAAATCCCAGCCTGTTGTGTGTCATTTTAATGAAATCAGGTTCGATGCCCCAGAGCAGTAAATCTTTGAGTCGGGCAATGGGGAATTTTTTTAGATAAGCTTTGTTTGCCTTTTTCAGGATTTCCCCACTCAATTCATGCACTGGGCCGGTAAATTGAATCCCCTGGATTTTCCCAATCATGGTAGTTTCGAGGGCAACTGCCCCGGCAGCATAATTTTGTTGCTCCACATCTTTAATGTGTTTTGTGTGCCGGTCGGAAGTAAACACAAAAAGGTTTTCATCTTCGATGTAAATATAAAAACAAGAGCAGGTATAGGGCCGGTTTTGATTGGAAGTGGCCAGGGTGAAAACATGATGTTCTTTTATGAATTCGATGATTTTGGAATCGATGGGGTTTTCGGTTTGCTGCATGGGTGTCTTAAATATTTTTTAGAAGTCTCGAAATTCAAATCTAATTACAGATTTCTCAGTCTCCGCCAGTTGGCGGATCCATACTAATGACAAGTTTTTGTAACAAGCAGATTGCCGGCCTCTCGACAAGGCGGGCAAATGTATAAATAGATTTCTCAGTCGCTGTGCTCCATCGAAAAGACAGGGTAATAATTTAGTTGGGGGGATAGGAACATCGGGCGCTCTGCGCCCGATGTTCCTATCCCCATACACCACAAATGAAGTCCTGTCTTTTCGACCGTAGGGAGAAATCCATCTCCATAAACCCCGATTGTAGTCCTGTTATTTCGATCCGCAAGCCGTTGGAGAGAAATCTATTCATCCTTGTCATATCTCCATGAATCCTTTATTTCCTGCAGATAGCAACTCCAAACAACCTGAAATATGACTAACTCCGGGCTTTAGCCCGGAGATTAAAGGCTCATTGTTTTTAATGGGCTTTAGCCCAAACCTTGATTATTGGTATCTATTTAGCTGGTATGGAAATGAAGTGAACCTTTCGTTTAAATAATTTCAATTGTGTCATTTATCTGCCAGCTGTCGGATGTCATTAATTGTTATTTGCGCTTCGCGCGTCATTTTATTTGAAAAAAATGACTGCGAATGACTACGAATGACCATCAATGACAATAAATGACTTTCGATTGGAAAAAGGTTTTCGTTTCAACAAATCTCTCAACCACCTATACAATTACGATTATTGTTAATTCCCATAAATTAAACAGACTAAAAATCAAGGCTCAACGAAACATAAAAAGTTGGTGATTTATTTATTCTCCCATCTTCGATGCCCCAGGCCAGGTCAGCTTTAATAAAGTACCCTAACAACTTAGTACGGGCACCAAATCCAATTCCCCCAATTATTGGGTCTTTTTCGTATTGCACCCTGATCCGCAATGGGCCCGATTCAACATAGCGGGTATAAAGCACATTGTCTTCATCGTAGGGGTTCCATCCACTCCAGGCTGTGCCCAGGTCGCCAAATGTTACCAACTGAAAATTATTCACAAACTCCGACTTGATGGGCCGGTTCAACAGATACCTGAATATTGGCATTCGAAATTCGGAGTTGAGTACAATGAAATTATTTCCGTTACGGGCATTTTGGTCAAAGCCCCTCATGTTTGTTGCCAGGGTTTGATAAGTCCAGTTTTGGCTATAGTCAATCGGGGTTTCCTGGTTAAA